>JAGOZX010000004.1:12419-68312 GCA_018058425.1 Sebaldella sp. | reverse complement strand
GATAATAATGTAGTTGTTGGAATATCTAATATCATTAGCTTAAATGTAGTAACTATTAACATGAATAAGCCAACCTTCCTTACAAGTCCAAAATCCCTTTTAAATCCAATTATTATAAGACATAACGATAAGAGACCATAAATAACATCAAGTAATATATTTAAATATGAAAAATCAATATTATTATAAGCAATTATAGTTCCATTTAGTAACAATGCTCCAGATATCATAAATATAATGATTTGTTCCTTTGTCCTCTTGTCAGATACAAACTTAACTATACCATATATCGATAAAGCATTAGAAAGTAAGTTTGCTACTAAGATTAGAATAAATCTAATTTCATAATTTCCAGTTTTTGGTACAGGCATTAGTAAATTATAAATTAAAGTTATTACTAATATAATTGAAAAAGAAACAAATGGAAGCTTATATTTCTTAAATTCCTTAATAAATAAAGTTATATAAGTAAAAATACTCATAATTATTATATTTAACCAAACCTTCTCAAAGCTCCCTATAATATTTATATCTAATCTATCAATACTAAAAGAAACAAATGATAATAAGAAGTATTCTATATGGAAATATAAAAGTATAATAAATATTTTCCCAAAGTATTTAAAATCAATTTTCGACTTCTTCATAAGAAAAAATGTTATTAAATTTAGTATTAGAAATATTACTTTATATTTCATTTCAAAATTATCAATACCTACAAGAGAAAATAGCGATATTACAAAATATATGACATAAAAGTAACAAATATAAACTGTAGATATTAAAATATATCTATTTATCAATCTTTTAATGTAAAAAATAACATTTATGATGACTAGTATATTTGTAAATATAAGAGCATATTCATATTTTTCCATATATACAAATGGTAAAAAGATTATACCTAAAGCGACCAACCATATATTTGAAAATGCTTCTAAAAGAATATTAATTATTGAATTTTCTTCTTTATTTTTTATAAAGTATATGTTTAGCCCGTTATATAAAGCTATTTGAGAAATTAAAATCACAATATTTGATACATTTTTTTCAAATTTTAAAAAAGATAAAGATGTAAGAGATAAAACTATTATTGAGATTATTTTAATGCATTGATTGATTTCATCTTCTTTTTTATTTTTTTCAAATTTTATTGGTAGAAAATATATGACAAAGTAGACTAAACTATATAAATAATTAATGTAAATAAGTTCGTTTTTATTAAATGAAAAAGTTAAAATCCATAAACTCATAAGTGAGAAACTAACAATCTTTAATAATTTCCACTGGTATTTATTATATATTATATACATAAGAATATTTAATAATAATACATATACTTGTGATATAATAAGAGCTTTATTTGAAAAACTTTCTGAGTATAGAAATGCAAAAACAGGTAAATAACCCCCAATTTGTGATAAAATTGCAATAGATACACTCTTATAATACATGGTTAAAATGATGGATAATATAGTGACGAATATACTTACTGTAATAGCAGTTTCTTTATTAAAAACCAGTAATACAAAGTGTGCAACATAAGTTGAAATATATAATAATCCTATACCACAGCCCAAAAGCCCTCTGGAGAAAATCACTTTATTTCTTTTGAAATAAAAGTATCCCGCCCCTAAAAATATAAAAGAAAAAAGGTATAAAGTGAATGATTTCATGGAGTTATTCATATATTTTCCAGTTAAGAAAGCCAATGATATAAATCCTAAAAATATAAATACAACTCCTATATAATTGAAGATATAAAGTCCTAACTTTATTTCACTTTCTTCCTTTTTTACAATTTCTTTGGATTTACTTTTCGTGTCTGATGTTTCTTTTACAGTAGAGTTTAAATTTTCTTTACTCTCTATTTTTAGCTTTTCAATATTTATTTCTGAATAGTTTTTTGTATTTTCTTTTAGTAATTCTTCTTTGATTTTTGTATTTTCTTCTTCAAGATAAGTTATTTTATTCTTAATTTCTTCTATTACTTTATCTTGTTGTTTAATTGCTTCCAAAATCTCTTCTTTCAAATTTCACTCCTTCTAATCAAATAAATTTTTTCTACTTTTCAACTTAATAGTATCAAAATTTTGACACTGTGTCAATTGGATGGTTTTATATTTTAAAGATATACGATTTTCACCAAGGGAAACACTGAAATTATTGGACTTAGTTTGATGTTAACTCAATAGAGTTAGATTTTCAAAAGAGATGATATTATAAATATTAGAGGCGGAAAAATTTGACAGCGAAAAGAGAATCATATAAGTATCATAGAAATGGATAATATTAAAATGCAGTTGAAGATATTTTTGACAAAAAATGTCAATGTTGGCATAATTATTTTTGGACGAAAGAGAGTGGTCGACAGAAAGATAGTTTTGAGGTATAATAAATCAAGGTGTTATTAATGGATATCTATTAATATAACTATACTAGAATGTAAATTTGTATTTCAAAAAGGTTTTATAAATCGTGTGAAAAATCTATTAATATAACTATACTAGAATGTAAATAAAAATAAACATATCAATATATTAAATTATTTTATCCTATTAATATAACTATACTAGAATGTAAATCACACTCTGTGTCAGTTACACATACATCTGACACAGCTATTAATATAACTATACTAGAATGTAAATTAAATCTAATATAAGTATCTTAAATGATTCTTTTATCCTATTAATAAAACTATCCTAGAAAAAAATTTTTCACTAAAGGAGCAATTAACTCTGCTTCAATTTTTTTATATTTTAATAATAGTCCCCATCAAATTGAATTACCTTAATTTCAGACAATATGACTAATAATCACATAAAAAGTAAGGAGAACCAAAAAATGCTAAAGAAAATCAAAAAATACTTAAATGATAAAATGATACTATTACCAGAAGGAATGGAACTAATTCGTGATTTTCATGACTTGGAAAAATGGATAAGTTCAGATTCAAAAATGTCTATACCTGGAAATACAGGAAATAAAAAAGAAATAACTAGCGAAGTTACCATTAAATCATTTTCATTGCTACAATTTCCAGTAACAGTAGATATATACAATTTTATTATAAATGGTGTAGAATCTGAATTAAACAACGAAATACCTATTGTAAATATCTCATGGAATGAAGCAATACGCTTTTGTAATTCACTATCATTAGCTCTTGAGCTAACCCCTTGTTACAGTTTTAATGACAGTATGGATTTAGTAACTTTCGATTACCAACAGATGCTGAGTGGCAATATGCTTGTCGAGCAGGATCGAAAGGCTATCGTTATGGTGAACTTGAAAACATAGCATGGTACGAAGATAATTCATCTGGACATGTTCATGCTGTCGGTAAAAAAGCACCTAATGCATGGGGATTATACGATATGATAGGTAATGTGTGGGAATGGTGCTGGGATCTATACGACGAAGAAAGATACGGTTCATATCGAGTTTTTAGAGGAGGAAGCTGGGCAGAAGAAGCTAGAGGTTGTGGCACAACCAGTAGACGTAAAAGCTTTCCTGACTTTAAGATAGATGATTTAGGATTTAGAATTGCAAGGTCTGATAATTACTAAATCTATTCCATAACATATAAAAAGTCATAGTTTTAGTAGTTAACTTTTTTGAAGTTCAAAACTGTAAAAGAATAACACTACTTGTTTTAAAATATCCAACTATATATGGGCTGTCTCAAAAATACATTTGAAACAGCCCATAAGCTATTATTTTAAATTCTAAACTATTCCTAAATCTTTCCAAAAAAATTACTTCTTTGACTCCACAATTCTTCGTAAACTATTTTTAACGTCACGTGAATACTCTCCGCCATGATAACAAATAATTTTCTCGATATCATAATTAAGCAAATTTTCCACAGATCTTACTGCATCTTCTACATTCAATGTATATTCAGGATGAGCGAGAAATAAATGACCATTTTGAACAACCAAAGCATCACCAGCTATAAGTGTTTTTTCTTTAGGAAGATATAAAGAAATATGCCCAGGCATATGTCCCTTAGTGTCAACTATTTCAATTCCTCCACACCAAGGTAAAACATCTGAATAACTTAAGGGAGTTACTTTATCGACAGTTTCAATAGATGCAATAAAGTCTTGAAACTTTTGACTCCCTTCTTTTTGATCCTCTGGTAAAGTTTTATGCATGGCTTTGGCTTGAAGAAGTCTTAAAGATTCTTTCTTTCCTGTAATATAAGGAACTTGCTCTGCTGAACTTAATATTTCTATAGAAGGATACTTATCTTGAATTTCTTTTAGTGACCCCATATGGTCGTGATCATGATGTGTAATAATAATCTTAGTCAAATCATTCATAGATAAATTAATCCTTTTCATTTCTTCTTCAATTTTAGAAAGAAAAAAAGGATATCCACAGTCCACTAAAATTAGTTCTTTTTCATCTTGTAGTATAGTTGGATATATTGTAATGTCTTCTATACCATTTAACATAAAGTTAAATTCTAAAGTAAAAATATGACTCATTTAAATTCCACCTTTCAATTTTGAGTTATTAAGGAACTATATGAAAAATGATGTTTCGTTTGTAATTATTAGTATCTCTAAAAAGGTAGATTATTTGAAACTTTATTTATATCCACATTTAGTATCAAAAAGACTACTAGAATTAATTTATTTTCATTTTAAATCCTAAGCTTAATTGTATCATTAAGTAAAATCAAAATCAACTGTAAAGGCTCGTAGTACTGGAAAATAGGGCGGTAGTGTATTATGATTTGATAAGAATTAATTACTAAATAACTAATAAGATGATATGTTGTCAATTAAACGATTTTTATAGCATAATTCTCACATAATTTTACCAATTAGTAAAGAAATGAAAAAAGGTCTTATAAGTTATAAAAAATCAATTTACAGTATAAAAATACACACTAAATTTCTTCAAAATAAAATTGACTATTAGTCATGCAAATGTTATATTAAATATAAGTAAATACTCTAGTCTAAATTTTTTCAAATCACAACAAAATTCGAACATTAAATTATGAAAACTATTATTTTATTTTCTAAAATAGCAAATACTTTGAGAAGGAGGAATTACATGAGAAAAATAATTTTATGTTTTACGATGATGTTACTTTTAGTAAGCTGTGGAAAGCCAGAATCACAAAAATCTTTTGAGAAGTTTATGGGGATAATACAATCAGGTGATGCAAAAAAGTATGACAAGTACATGAATGAACTTGGTTATGATGAAGTAAGACTAGAAAAGCAAAAAGAAGCTCAATTTATGTTAGAGCAGTTTAAGAAAGTAGATTACCAGATTTTGAGTATTCAGGAAGAAAAAGAGGTAAGCAAAATAAAACTAAACCTAAAAGCCCCTGATTTATCTGGATATGTGCCGGATATTATTCAAGATTTTTTAAAGAACGCAGTAGCAGGAAACAATGAAAATCAATTTTTTAATCAAAAAATGTTAGAAGTATTAAAAAATCCCGATTTAAAGTACGAAAGCACTGAATTAACAGTTACTATGATAAAAAAAGATGGAAAATGGATCTTATCACCTGATGATTTTGAGAACTCAAAATTTATGGCGATTGTAACTGGTAGTTTGTATAAATTAGGGAAATAAAATTTTAAATTAATCTAAAATAAATAAAAAATAAAAGTGCTGAGAATAAAGAATTTGAAGTACTTTTTTTATGTGTGTGACTAAAAAAAATTTCAATAAATAAAAAAAATTTCATAAAATCTATTGACAAAAATAAAAATAAGGGTACAATGAAATAAAGATCATTCACGTTAAAAAAATACAGTATTTTATTTGAAAGGCACAAAAATAATACTTTGAAGCAGAAAATTGATTAAAAATGAATTGATAAATAAATTTATAAGAATGAGGTGTCTTAAGAATTGGAAATAAAACTTACAGAATATGCAAAAAAATGTGGATGTGGAGCAAAACTGCCATCAGCAAAACTGGCAGAGGTGCTAGGAAAATTACCAAAAATGTATGATGAAAACTTATTAGTAGGAACAGAAACTTCTGATGATGCAGGAGTGTATAAGTTAAATGATCAACTAGCAATAATACAAACAGTGGATTTTTTCACACCTATAGTTGATGATCCTTATACATTTGGAATGATAGCTGCAACCAATGCTTTAAGTGACGTGTATGCAATGGGAGGAGATCCTATTACAGCTTTAAATATAGTCTGCTTTCCAAATAAACTAGATTTATCTATTTTAGGAGAGATATTAAAGGGTGGTATAGAGAAAGTAAAGGAGGCTGGTGCAATAATCGTAGGTGGGCATACAATAGAAGATGATGAGCCTAAATACGGACTAGCTGTTACTGGAATTGTTTCTCCAGATAAAGTGTTAAAGAATTATGGATCAAAAGTTGGAGAGGTACTTATTTTGACTAAACCTCTTGGTATAGGAATAATTAGTACAGCTGTAAAAAATGGTGCTGCTACAGAAGAAGATAAAAAAAATGTAATTAAATCTATGACGACATTAAATAAATACTCATCAGAAATAATGAGAAAATATGAAATTTCGGCTTGTACAGATGTTACAGGTTTTGGTCTTATGGGGCATTCGTATGAAATGGCCGTTTCTTCTAATGTAACAATAGAATTAGACCAAAATAAAATACCGTATTTAGAAGCGGCAAAAGAATATTCAGCAAAAGAGTTTTTACCAGGAGGAATGTTCAATAACATGGAATATTTAAAAGGAAAGTATGATTTTATAAATGTTCCAAAATATCTTAGTGATATAGTATTTGATCCACAAACTTCCGGAGGTCTATTATTCTCTTGTAGTAAAGAAGATTCTGAAAAAATACTAAATGAGCTGAATGAATTAGAAATAAAATCAGCAATAGTAGGAAGAGTTATAGAAAAGCAAGAAAAATCAATTGTATTAAAATAATGAGCAACTAATTTATATATAAAAATTACTTATCTTCATTTAAAAGCCATTTAATGAAGATAGGTAAATATCCTAAAAAATGAATTTGTGAATTAATAACTTAATTAAGAGATAAACTCTTTTACAATAAGTATTATGAAGTTCTACATAATTTTTTTTACTCAAAACATGCGCTAAATTTCACAAGTTCTAAATCTAAATCACAGTCTCACCATTCAAAAAGTTTCATAAAATAATCAGTACTTGTACCTTAGTACTTTATACTTTAGTATTTTCTTATACTAAGTTCACATATAAAGTTAACAAAAATAAAATATTTTTAGAGAGGGGCAATCGAAAAACAATGGAAGAAATCAGATGGCGTTTAAATACAATGCCTAAATCAAACAAAGAGGAAAGCATAAAAATTTTAAAAGAAGAAGAGGTAATAAAAGTAAAAAATTTCCATAAAAGCTTTCCACAATACGAAGAAACTCCACTAGCTGACTTGAAAAACTTAGCTAAAGAACTAGGAGTTGGAGGTATTTATGTAAAAGATGAATCTTACAGATTTGGACTAAATGCGTTCAAAGTTCTTGGTGGATCATTTGCAATGGCAAAGTACTTAGCAGAAAGATTAGGGAAAGATATTTCAGAATTAGATTATAGTAAGTTAATTTCTGATGAGACTAAAAAACAATTAGGCGACATCACATTCTACACAGCAACAGACGGTAACCACGGTAGAGGTGTAGCATGGACAGCAAATAGATTAAAACAAAAATCTGTTGTATATATGCCTAAAGGATCATCACAAATCAGACTTGATAATATAAAAGCAGAAGGATCTGATGCTAGTATCACAGATATGAACTACGATGATGCGGTAAGATTAGCTGCAAAAAATGCAGAAGCTACAAATGGTGTAGTTGTGCAAGATACAGCTTGGGAAGGTTATGAAGACATACCAGTTTGGATCATGCAAGGCTATGGAACTATGGCTTTAGAAGCTCTTGAGCAAATGAGAAAAGCAGGAGTAGATAGACCAACTCATATCTTTATACAAGCAGGGGTAGGATCACTTGCAGCAGCAGTACAAGGGTTCTTTGCATCTGTATTTAAAGATAATGTACCTGTAACAGTTGTAGTAGAACCAGACTTAGCTAACTGTTATTATGAATCAGCAGTACAAAATGATGGAAAACCAGTAAATGTTGGTGGAGATATGCAAACAATCATGGCAGGATTAGCATGTGGAGAACCTAATATAATAGGGTTTGAAATATTGAAAAATTATGCAACAGCATTTTTGTCATGTCCAGATTATGTAGCTTCAAAAGGAATGAGAATGTTAGGAGCCCCTATAAAAGGAGATCCACAAGTAACTTCTGGAGAATCTGGAGCTGTTACACTAGGTGTAGTAGCATTATTAATGCAAGATGACAGATATAAAGAATTAAGAGAAAAACTAAATCTAAATAAAGATTCTAAAATCTTATTATTTAGTACAGAAGGAGATACAGATCCTGATAAATATAAGTCTATTGTTTGGGAAGGCGACGAACCAAGTATGGATTTATAAGAGAAACAAGGTAGTGTAAAATCAGATAGTTTTCTATCTATTTTAAATAAATAATAAAAAATTTGGAGGTTATTAAAATGGATTTTAATGCAGTTAAAGCAAAAGCAGAAGGTTACAGAGCTGACATGACTAAGTTTCTTAGAGACTTAATAAAAATTCCTGGTGAAAGTGCTGGTGAAGAAGGACACGCAAAAAGAATTAAAGAAGAAATGGAAAAATTAGGTTTTAATAAAGCTGAAATTGATCCTATGGGAAATGTACTTGGGTACATGGGAACTGGGAAAACTTTAATAGCTTTTGATGGTCATATAGATACAGTTGGTATAGGAGAAGTTACTAACTGGACATTTGATCCATATGAAGGATATGAAAACGATGAGTCTATCGGAGGAAGAGGAACTTCTGACCAACTAGGTGGAGTAGTTTCAGCAGTATATGGTGCTAAAATAATGCAAGATTTAGGATTATTAAGCGATAAATATACAGCTCTAGTTGTAGGATCAGTTCAAGAAGAAGATTGTGATGGACTATGTTGGGAATATATAATAAAAGAAAGCAAAATTCGTCCAGAATTTGTTGTTTCTACAGAACCAACTGATGGTGGTATCTATAGAGGACAACGTGGACGTATGGAAATTCGTGTAGACGTTAAAGGTATATCTTGTCATGGTTCTGCACCAGAGCGTGGAGATAATGCAATTTATAAAATGGCAGATATATTACAAGATATCCGTTCATTAAATGAAAATGATGCAGCAGACGATAAAGCAGTAAAAGGTCTTGTAAAAATGCTTGATGAGAAAAATAATCCACAATGGAAAGAAGCTCAATTTTTAGGACGTGGAACAGTTACAGCTTCTGAAATTTTCTTTACTTCACCAAGCCGTTGTGCAGTTGCAGATTCTTGTGCAGTTTCTCTAGATCGTCGTATGACTTCAGGAGAAACATGGGAAAGTTGTCTAGAAGAAATCCGTAACTTACCAAGTGTTAAAAAATATGGAAAAGACGTAAAAGTTTCAATGTATCAATATGATCGTCCTTCTTATACTGGATTAGTGTATCCTATCGAATGTTATTTCCCAACTTGGGTAATTCCTGAAGATCACGCAGTTACAGCTGCTTTAGAAGTAGCTTATAAAGGATTATATGGAGATACTCGTATTGGTTCAGCAGAAACAGAAGCAATGAGAAAAGCTCGTCCTTTAACAGATAAATGGACATTCTCTACAAATGGTGTTTCAATCATGGGACGTAACGGAATTCCTTGTATTGGTTTTGGACCTGGTGCAGAAGCTCAAGCTCATGCTCCAAATGAAAAAACTTGGAAAGACGACTTAGTAGTATGTGCTGCTATGTATGCTGCAATACCAACAGCTTATACAGATAAAAAATAGTAATTACATTTTATGGGGAAATGTAATTATTGGGGAAGCCTTATGAAGAAGGAATAAAATAAATAAATAACTTAAATTATAAAAGGAGAATATAAATAATGGATAAAATGAAAGAATTCGAAGAAATAATCAAACAACTAGAGAAATTAGATCACAAAGGAATGTTTAACGATGATTTCTTCTTAACTTGGGACAAATCAACAGATGAGTTAAATTCTGTATTTGCTGTAGCAGATGCATTACGTAACTTAAGAGAGCAAAATATCTCAACTAAAGTATTTGACAGTGGATTAGGAATCTCTTTATTTAGAGATAACTCTACTAGAACTAGATTTAGTTTTGCAAGTGCTTGTAACTTATTAGGTCTAGAAGTACAAGATTTAGATGAAGGTAAGTCACAAATAGCTCATGGAGAAACTGTAAGAGAAACTGCTAACATGATTTCTTTTATGGCTGATATCATTGGTATCAGAGATGATATGTATATTGGAAAAGGACATACATACATGGAAGAAGTTTCACATGCAGTTCAAGAAGGACATAAAGATGGTGTATTAGAGCAAAGACCAACTTTAGTAAACCTACAGTGTGATATTGATCACCCAACTCAAAGTATGGCTGATATGTTACATATAATCCATGAATTTGGTGGAGTAGAAAACTTAAAAGGGAAAAAAATAGCTATGACTTGGGCTTATTCTCCATCTTACGGAAAGCCTTTATCAGTTCCACAAGGGATAATAGGTCTTATGACTAGATTTGGAATGGAAGTAGTTTTAGCACATCCTGAAGGATATGAAGTAATGCCAGAAGTAGAAGAAGTAGCTAAGAAAAACGCTGCAGCTTCAGGTGGAACTTTCACTAAAACAAACAGTATGGCAGATGCTTTCAAAGATGCTGACATAGTTTATCCTAAAAGCTGGGCTCCATTTGCAGCTATGGAAAAAAGAACTAATCTTTACGGAGATGGAAAGTTCGACGAAATAAATGTATTAGAAAAAGAATTATTAGCTCAAAATGCTAACCATAAAGATTGGGAATGTACAGAAGACTTAATGAAGACAACTAAAGCAGGAAAAGCACTTTATATGCACTGTTTACCAGCAGATATAACTGGTGTTAGTTGTAAAGAAGGAGAAGTAGAAGCATCAGTATTTGATAGATACAGAGTACCTTTATATAAAGAAGCTGGTTACAAGCCTTATATAATAGCTGCTATGATGTTTTTAAGTAAAGTAAAAGATCCAGAAGCTACATTAAAAGCTCTTAGTGAAGGTAAAAAACCAAGATTTTTTGACAAGTAAGAATTTATGTTACTTAGGTGTTAGCGCACATTTTATATAAAATCCATAAGACTGCCTAAAAGTTGCATAATATTTTACAAAAAACGGCAGTCTTATTTAATTTTAAAATTTGGAGGACATTCAATGAAAAAAAGAATTGTAGTTGCATTAGGTGGAAATGCATTAGGAAATAGCGCAAAAGAACAAAGAGAAGCAGTAAGAATTACAGCTATACCAATAGTTGATTTAATAGAAGCAGGACATGAAGTAGTGCTTGCTCATGGAAATGGACCACAAGTAGGAATGATAAATTTAGCAATGGACTCTGCTACAAAAAACCTTCCTAGTTTTGCTGAAATGCCTATCACTGAATGTGTAGCAATGAGCCAAGGATATATAGGATATCATCTGCAAAGGTTTATAAGAGATGAATTAAAAAGAAGAAATATCGATAAAGAAGTAGCTACTATAGTTACAGAAGTACTAGTAGATGGTGAAGATCCAGCATTTAAAAGTCCTAATAAACCAATAGGAGCTTTTTATACAAAAGAAGAAGCTGAAAAGTTGGAAAAACAAGGATATACAATGATGGAAGATGCAGGAAGAGGATATAGAAGAGTTGTTGCATCACCAAAACCAATTGATATAGTACAAAAGAAAACGATAAAAACTTTAATTGATAATTCAGAGGTAGTAATTACCGTTGGCGGTGGAGGAATTCCAGTAAAATATGTAGAGGGAAAAGGAACATTAGGAGAATTTGCAGTTATAGATAAAGATTTCGCTTCAGCAAAATTAGCAGAAATAATTGATGCTGATTATCTGATAATATTAACAGCTGTAGAAAAAGTAGCTATAAATTATGGAAAAGATAACGAAGAATGGTTAAGCAAATTAACTGTAGAAAAAGCAAAGCAATATATAAAAGAAGGACATTTTGCTCCAGGTTCAATGCTTCCTAAAGTAGAAGCTGCAATGGGATTTGCAATGTCTAAACCTGGGAGAAATGCATTAATTACTTCATTAGAAAAAGCTAATGATGGAATAGCAGGATTAACAGGTACAGTAATAGTAGCTGAATAAGCAAATGCAGTGATATAGAAATGGTTCATTTAATACCAGTTGAGAAAATTGCGATTAATCGCCATTAGAAAAATAATTTGAAAAGGTTATCATTTGTCTAAAGCCAATACTATTATCCTACTTAAAATAACCTTGTAAATTTTATTAGCTATATTAACTACAATAATAGAAATAGAAAAAATAAGAAAAATTATTGTAAGATAGTATGGAGGTACACATAATGAAGGAGAAAAGAAGCACTTCAGTATTTGATATTAATGGAAAACCAAGTTTAAAAACTGCATTTCCTTTGTCATTGCAACATGTATTAGCAATGGTAGTAGGGAATGTAGCACCAGCAATAATAGTATCAAATGTTTGTAAATTAAGCTCAGATGACACAATATTATTGGTTCAATGTGCATTTTTTATTGCTGGAATAGCCACACTATTACAGCTTTATCCTATATGGAAGTTTGGAGCGAAACTTCCTGTAATAATGGGAGTAAGTTTTGCTTATATACCTACTTTAACTGTAATTGGAGCTCAATATGGAATAAAAGCTATATTTGGAGCACAATTAATTGGAGGATTTATATCGATTATAGTTGGGATTTTCATAAAACCACTTAGAAAATATTTTCCACCAATAGTTGCAGGGACAGTGGTATTAACAATAGGATTATCATTATACTCTGTGGCAATAAAATACATGGCAGGCGGAGCAAATGCACAGGATTTTGGATCATTAAGAAACTGGGGCGTAGCATTCCTCACTTTAGCAGTAGTATTAATATGCGGTCAATTTGGAAAGGGTTATGTAAAATTGGCATCAATATTAATGGGAATTATAGTGGGTTATTTAGTTTCGTTTACATTAGGAATGGTTGACTTATCTAGTGTAGGAAACGCATCATGGTTTTCAGTTCCTAGACCATTTCATTTTGGACTTGAGTTCCCAATAAATGCTGTGATTTCAATGAGTTTAATATACATAGTAAATTCAGTACAGGCTGTAGGTGATTTATCAGCTACAACAATAGGAGGAATGGGTAGAGAAGCAAAGGATTCAGAATTATCTGGTGGAATAATGGGTAATGGAATAGCAAGTATGATAGCAGCACTATTTGGAGGACTTCCCACAGCCACTTACAGTCAAAATGTAGGAATTGTGGCAATGACAAAAGTGGTAAGTAGATATGTAATTGCAATTTCAGCTATTATAATACTTGTAGCTGGATTTATACCTAAAATAGGAGCTTTAATGACAACTATTCCACAGGCAGTTTTAGGGGGAGCAACAATAACAGTATTTGGTATGATAACAATGACAGGGATAAAGTTAATAGTTCAAGAAGAACTTTCAAATAGGAATGTGACGATAGTTGGTCTATCGCTGGCATTAGGAATGGGAATATCACTTGTTCCAGGTGCATTAGATCAATTTCCAGAAACAATAAGAGTGGTTTTTGGAAGTTCAGCAGTAGTTATTGCCTCATTGATAGCATTTACTTTAAATTTGATCTTACCGAAAGCAACGATTGCAGATGAGGAAAAAGAACGTAAAAAAATGGAATTATCTGCTAAATAATTTAATAATGTAATAAAAGAAAATATAACCAAGCTAAATCCCACTACATCACTAAATGATGCAGTGAAATGAATAAAGGACACAAATTATCAGCTGGAAAATTTTCAGCAGAAAAAAGTGTAGAATGAGCTATGGTAAAGTGATAAAAGGTAGACAATTAAAAGGGATTTCAACATTATTTTATTATAAATCTCATTTTACTGAAGTAATAATATTATTTTAAATAATTACTCAGGAGGAAAAGATGGGAAGAGGAAAAGATGATCACGAGTTAATATATCAGTTAGAGGGAAAACCTAGCTTTAGAATAGCATTTCCATTAGGATTACAACACGTATTGGCAATGTTTACAGGGAACTTAGCACCAATATTGATATTAATAGGTGTTTTAAAATTACCTCAAGATCAAAGTTTAAGAATGATTCAGTGTGCAATGTTTATATCGGGATTGACAACTTTTATACAGTTATATCCAATTAAAATAGGGAAATTTCAAATTGGAGCTGGGCTGCCAATAGTTATGGGGACTTCATTCGCATTTGTTCCAACAGCTAAGACAATAGGAGCTCAATATGGATTAGCAGGAGTGCTGGGGGGAGCATTATTAGGAAGTATAACAGAAGTGTTAATGGGGATATTTTATAAGCCGTTAAAAAAATTCTTTCCACCTTTAGTGGTTGGATCAGTATTAATAACAATAGGAGTTAATCTTCTTAAAGTAGGCGTAGACTATTTTGCAGGCGGATTTGGTGCAAAAGATTATGGATCATTAAAAAATATGTTTTTAGGATTTGTAGTTTTTACAGTAATTATGGTTTTGCAAAGATTTGGTAAAGGTATGTGGAAAATTTCTGCTATCTTAATAGGGCTTATTGTAGGTTATATAATAGCTATTCCATTAGGAAAAGTTGATTTTAGCCATATTACAAATGCTGCTTTATTAGGAATGCCAATACCTCTTCTAATGCCTTGGCATTTTGAATTTCATTTAGAAGCAATTTTTAGCTTTGCAGCTATTTATATAGTATCAGGGTTAGAGACAATTGGAAATACATCTGGTATAACTATTGCTGGATTTAATAGAGAAGCAACAGGAGAAGAAACTTCTGGAGCAATATTAGCTGATGCAGTGGGGTCAGCAGCAGCAGTAGCATTTAATGCACTACCTAATACAGCTTTTGGACAAAATGCAGGAATTGTATCAATGACAAAAGTAGTAAATAAATGGTGTATAGCTATGGGAGCATTTGTATTAATGGTAGCAGCTCTTTTTCCAAAAATTGGAGCAGTATTTAATGCAATGCCTAGTAGTGTGTTAGGAGGAGCTGTAATAACAGTTTTTGCAATGATACTTATAAATGGTATCAAAATGGTATCAAAAGCTGGATTTAGCGAAAGAAATGTAATAATTTTAGGGATTACTTTTGGATTAGGATTAGGTCTAGGAGGAAACGTAGAAGCAACAAAACATTTACCATCTTTTATAGGTTTCATATTTAAAGATACGGTAGCTTGTGTATGTATTATATCAATAATAGCTAATTTAATATTTCCACCAAATAAAAAAGACGAAGAAAAAGCAAAGTCTGCTATGTTAGATGTTGACACAGTTGAGAAAGACTAAAGAAGCAAAATATGGTAAAATTAGACTAGTACAGAGTTATCAAAAAATCTTATATAATATGGAGATATAACTAATATATTATTTATAATTGAGTTATATCCATAAGAAAGAAGGAAAAATGTTGAGTAATAATGAGAAAGTAATTAATCCAGTGGATGAAATATTGCCAATGAGTAAAAATATAATGCTAGCACTTCAACATTTATTAGTAGGAGTAATTGCAGCTATACCTGTTCCACTAATAGTAGGTGGAGCAGCAGGGCTTGATGCCAAAGAAATGGGCTTTTTAATAAGTGCAACTCTGTTTATGGCAGGGATTGCAACAATATTACAGAGTTTTGGAGTAACAAAGTATGTAGGGGCTAAGATTCCATCTATTATGGGAGCAAGCTTTGCAGTAGTAACTGCCTGTGTACATGTAATAACACATAGTGAAAATGCAACAGTTGGCTTTAGAACAATAGCAGGTGCAATAATGATTTCAGGATTATTCTGTCTTTTGGCAGCTCCAATTTGGTCAAAACTTATCAAGTTTTTCCCACTTGTAGTGGTAGGAACTATAGTAACAGTTATAGGTTTATCACTTCTGCCAGTGGCAATGGGATGGGCAGGGAACTTTAGTCCAGAACCAGCTAGAAAAGATGTCTTAATGGCACTTGCAGTATTTTTAATAGTAATTTTATTGAATAAATTCTTAAAAGGTATATGGGCTAGCTTATCAGTTTTGTTTGCCCTAATTATTGGAACAATAGTATCATCATTTTTTGGATTTGTCAGTTTAAATGCTGTAAAAGATGCAGCTTATATAGGTTTTGATGTTCCATTTCATTTCGGAATGCCAATATTTGATATTTCTGCAATTATAACTTTTTTAATAGTAATGATACTTACAATGGTGGAAGTATCTGGAAGTTTAATGGGAATTCATAGAATAGTAGGTAAAGAAATTGATGATAAAATTTTAACAAAAGGATTAAGAGCAACTGGGATAGCAGCTATATTAGCTGGACCGTTTAATACAGTTACAACTACAATATTTGCACCCAATGTTGGTCTTATAGAACTGTCAAAAGAAAGAAGTAGGTATATAACAGCAACTGCTGGAGTAGGACTTCTTTTAGTAAGTGTATTTCCTAAAATATCAGCATTAATAACTTCAATTCCATTTCCTGTTTTAGGTGGTGCGGGATTCGCAATGTTTGGAATGGTCGCAGCTAGTGGAATAAAAATATTGTCCGGTGTTGATTATAATGAAAATAATAATACTTTATTAGTAGCTTTAAGTATAGGACTTTCAATGATACCAGCAACTATTCCAGGATTTTATAATAATTTTCCTCCATTAGTTCAAACTATATGTGGTGGTGGAATAACAGTAGGAGCCCTAACAGCAATAATATTAAATGTTATATTTAACGAAATAGGAGTCAAAAAAAAAGTAGTAAAGACTTCTAGTACATTAGAGATAAGTGAGGGTGATCTAAATGTTGAAAATTTATAAGGGAAATATAGTTTTTACTTCAAATCCAGAAAAATTTAATGTAATTGAAAATGGTTACATAGTAGTTGAAGATGGTAAGGTAAAAGAAGTGAGAGAAGACTTAAATGAAGGATACAAAGATATAGAAATAGAGGATTTTGGAGATAAGATAATAATTCCAGGATTTGTAGATGTACATGTACATGCTCCTCAATTTGAAAATTTAGGTTTAGGCTTTGATAAAGAACTTTTACCTTGGCTTGAAACTTATACTTTTCCAGAAGAATCAAAATTTAAAGAAACTTCTTATGCAAAAAAAGTTTACACTAACTTTATAAGAAGTCTTTGGGAAAAGGGAAGTACTAGAAGTATAGTTTTTGCAACAATACATAAAGAAGCAACAGAGGTATTAATGGAGCTGTTTAAAAAATCTGGACTTTCTGCCTATGTGGGGAAAGTCAATATGGATAGAAATTCACCACCATTTTTAATAGAAACTGTTGAGGATTCTTTAAAGGATACAGAGTACTTAATTGAAAAATATAATAATAAAGATAGCTTGGTAAAACTTATAATAACTCCAAGATTTGTTCCTACATGTAGTGGAGAATTAATGGGAGGTCTTTCAGAGCTGTCAAAAAAATATGATTTACCTGTTCAATCTCACCTATCAGAAAACTTTGGTGAAATTAGCTGGGTTCATGAATTACATCCAGATAATAAAAATTATTCAGATGTATATGATAGTTATGGTTTATTTGGTACAAAACCCACTATAATGGCACATTGTGTACATAATAATGAGGATGAAATAGAACTTATGAAAAAAAATAATGTGTTTGTAGCGCATTGTCCAACTTCTAATTTTAATTTATCTAGTGGTATGGCACCAATTAGAAAATATATGGATATGGGAATTAATGTAGGAATTGGAAGTGATGTTTCTGGAGGCCATACAATGTCAATGAGAGAATGCATAGTAGCTGCAATCCAGACATCAAAAATGTATAATGTTTATGTGGATAAAGAGAGTAAAATATTAAGTACTTCAGAAGCATTTTACTTAGCAACAAAAGGCGGAGGAAAATTTTTTGGAAAAGTAGGAAGTTTTGAAGAAGGATATGAATTTGATGCACTTATTTTAGACGATACTAGTCTAAAAGGTGTAAGTAAAAGAACTATAGATGAACGTGTACAGAGATTTGTATACTCTGGAAATTCAACAAATATAGTAAGAAGATATGTAGCTGGAAAAGAAGTATTTAAGATAGAGTTATAAAAAATAAACAGAAGTAAAAGTGACATAACTAAATTAGTTAATTAAATAATTTGAGTATGTTCTAAAATATAGCGTGAAAATGTAAATTTTAGCTGCAGTAACATTCAGCAAATGAAAATTGCTGCAGGATTTTTACAAATAAATTTTTTAATATAAACTAGATTTCCTTTTGTAAAAGAATATTTGTATTTTTAGAAACATTATTTTTAGAAATAACTTATCAATATTTTTCATGAAATATGAAAACTTAGTAATTTTTGAAAATTAACAAAAAATTTAAGCTTGAAAAATTTGTATTTTTATCATTGCATTTTATATATCAAAGTGTAAGAGAATGAAATATATATTTATCAAATGTTTTGTTTTTTAATAGAGTATCTCAAAATAAAAATATTTATGAAAATCAAAAATTCAAAGTATTGATGAAATACAACGAATTACAAAATGTAAAATACAATATTTTTTAGGTATTTAGACAATTAATAAAGGAAATCGTTTATATTAGAAATAATAAAAGTTGTTGGAGGAGAATAGAGAATGAGTGACTTAATGAGATTAATTCCATTTGATAAAATGATGGATTGGATATTCCAAGAATATGAGGAGCAAAGTACAATTTTTGGAATAAGAAAAGATAAGTTTTATAAGAATAAAAGCGGTACAAATATTATAATGTTTGGAGATAAACTAAGTACTCCAATAGGACCAGCAGCAGGACCAAATTCTCAGCTAGCTCAAAATATAGTAGCTGCTTATTTAACAGGTTCACGTTTTGTGGAATTAAAAACTGTTCAGCAAATGGATGGTGAAGATCTAAGAAAGTGTGTAGCAAAACCTTGTATTAACGCTGAAGATGAGTGTTATAATGTGGAATGGTCAACAGAATTAACTATTCCAGAAGCATATAGCGAATATATTAAAGCATGGTTTGCACTTCATGTAGTAGCTAAAGAGCTAAACATTAGTGACGAGAGAGACTTCGCATTTAATATGAGTGTGGGATATGATCTAGAGGGTATAAAATCACCTAAAATTAATACTTTTATAGAGGGACTAAAAGACGCTTCTACTACAGATATTTGGAAAGAATGTAAAAATTATTTATTAGAAAATATTGATAAATTTAGTAGATTAACTAGAGAAGATGTAGAAAAAATATCATCTTCAGTTTGTCCTTCTATTTGTTTATCAACTTTACATGGGTGTCCCCCAGCTGAAATAGAAAGAATAGCAAGATATTTATTAGAAGAGAAGAAATTACATACATTTATTAAATGTAATCCAACTTTATTGGGATATGAGTTTGCAAGAAATATCCTAAATGATATGGGTTATGAATACATAACATTTGATGATCATCACTTTAAGAATGACCTTCAATTTGATGATGCTATAGCAATGATAACTCGTTTAATAGAGTTTTCAAAAGAGTTAGGATTAGAATTTGGAGTAAAACTTACAAATACTTTCCCTGTGCAAATAGCAAATAAGGAGTTACCTGGTGATGAAATGTATATGTCAGGAAGATCATTATTTCCACTTACTATAAGTTTAGCAAGTAAGTTATCAAGAGCTTTTAATGGCCTTTTACCAATATCATTTTCAGGAGGAGCAGATTTCTTTAATATAGAAGAAATTATTAAAACTGGAATTCAGCCAATAACTATTGCTACAACTATATTAAAACCAGGTGGTTATGAAAGAACAACACAACTGGCAGATAAAATAGAACCTCTATTAGCTGGAAAGTTTCATGGAATTAACATGGATGAACTAGATGAATTAGCAAAAGAAGTATCTAGAAATAAATTCCATGTTAAAGATGCAAGACCAGTTGGATCAAGAAAGACAAACTCTCTTTTACCTTTATATGATTGTGCAAAAGCACCATGTAAAGATGGAGGATGTCCTATTGAGCAGCAGATACCTGAGTATCTAAAATTAGTTAGTGAAGGAAACTTTGAAGAAGCATTCAAGGTAATAGTAAATGATAACGCTTCACCAGCTGTAACAGGAACTATTTGTGATCATCAGTGTCAGCATAAATGTACTAGACTTGACTATGATTCATCACTTGAAATAAGAAATGCTAAAAAAATAGCAGTTTTAAATGCACAAGATAATTATTTAAATAATATGATACCTGCAAAAATAGTAACTAAGAAAAAAGCAATTGTAATAGGTGCAGGACCAGCAGGAGTGGCAGTATCATTCTTTCTTAGAAGAAATGGAATGGATGTAACAGTATTAGAAAAAAGAGATCGTCCATATGGAATAGTGCAATACACAATACCAGAATTTAGAATTTCTAAAGAAATGATAGAAAAAGATTTTAGCTTAGCAGTAAATGCAGGTGTAAATTTTAAATTTGGAGTTAATGAAAATTATAGTATAGAAGAACTAAAAAAAGAATATGACTTTGTTATACTTGCTACAGGAGCTTGGAAAGAAGGAAGAACTCCAGTAGATAAGGGTGGAGAAAAGTTACGTGATGCATTAGAGTTTTTAGAAGATGCTAAATCAAATGACTTAAATATTTCAGTTGGAAAATCAGTAGCTGTATTAGGTGGAGGTTCTGTAGCAATGGATTGCTCAAGAACTGCAAGACGTATAGCTGGTGTAGAAAAAGTTTCTATAGTTTATAGAAGAACAAAAGAATTTATGCCTGCTGAGCCAGAAGAAAAAGAATCAGCATTAGCTGATGGTGTAGCATTCCAAGAATTGCTATCTCCAGTATCTTATGATGGTCAAAATTTAGTTTGTGAGATAATGGAATTAGGAGAAAGAGATTCTTCTGGAAGAAGAGGAATAGTAGGAACAGGAGAAATGAAGTCATTAGAGTTTGATACAGTAGTAAGTGCTGTAGGAGCGAGAGTAGATACTTCATTATTTGAAAAAAATAAATTAACTTTAGATGCTAATGGTTATGTAGGTCTAAATCAATTTAATGAAACAGGAATAGAAAATGTATATATAGCTGGAGACTGTAAAGCAGGTGCGGCTACTATTGTTAAAGCAGTGGCAGATGCTAAAGTTGTAGCAAAAAGTGTTTTAGATAAAGCAGGATTAACTGTAGATTTTGAAAGATATAATGTTGTTCAAGATGAAAAAGTATTATATGAAAGAAAAGGTTTATTAAAAGAAGCAACAAGAGAAAAAGCTGATGGAGCTCGTTGTTTAGCTTGTGACCAAGTATGTGAACTTTGTTGTGATGTTTGTCCAAATAGAGCAAATGTAATGGTTAAGATTAACAATGGAGGATTTAATCAAAAACATCAGATTGTCCATGTAGACGGAATGTGTAACGAATGTGGAAACTGTGGTGTATTCTGTCCACATACAGGTAATCCATATAAAGACAAGATAACAGTATTCTGGACAGATGAAGACTTTGTAGATAGTACAAACAAAGGGTTTTTAGCATTAGGTAATGACAAATTTAAGGTAAGAAAAGAAGATGGATCTATAATTGAACATTTACTAGGAGATGGACAAATTTCTAGAGAAATGAACGAAGTATTGAACGTAATACTAAAAGATTATTCTTATTATATGATGAGTTTATAGGAGGTAATATGATTTTAATAGGTAATGGAAGAGTTTTTACACGTGATGAAAATAATCCATATATTGAAAATGGAGCAGTATTAATCGATGAGAAATATATAAAAGAGGTAGGGAAAACAGAAGATTTAAAGGCTAAGTATCCTGATGCAGAATATAAAGATGCTAAGGGTCGTTTAGTAATGCCAGGATTTATAAATACTCATATGCATTATTACAGTACTTTTGCTAGAGGAATGTTTTTAGATAATCCTCCAGCAACTATGTTTAGTGATGTATTAAAAGGACTTTGGTGGAGATTAGACAGAGCATTAACATTAGAAGATGTTTATTATAGTGCTATTATGCCTATGATAGAGCAGATAAAATGTGGAGTGACTACTGTTATAGATCATCATGCCAGTGCTTATGCTGTAGAAGGAAGCTTATTTAAAATAGCTGATGCTGCTCGTGAAATAGGAATTAGAAGTAACTTATGTTATGAAACTTCTGATAGAGATGGAGAAGCAATTGCATTAGCTGGAATTAAAGAAAATGCTGATTTTATAAAGTATTGTAACGAACAAAAAGATGATATGATAAAAGGTTTATTTGGTTTTCATGCTTCTATGACTGTTTCAGATAAAACTCTTGATGCCAGCTTAGCAGCTGCTGCAAATGTAAATGGAGGATTCCATGTTCACTGTGCAGAAGGTATAGAAGATATAGCTGATTCATTAGCAAAATATAATCAAAGAGTAATAGAAAGATGGTACAAAAGAGGCGTATTTAATGAAAAAAGTTTAGCGGTTCATTGTATTCATGTTACTAGTGAAGAGATAGATATGTTAAAAGACAGTAAAGTAGGAGTAATACATAATCCTGAATCAAATATGGGAAATGCTGTAGGAATAGCTCCAATACTTGAAATGATGAAAAGAGGAGTTTTAGTAGGTTTAGGAACAGATGGTTATACATCAGATATGACAGAATCATATAAAGTAGCTAATATTATTCATAAACATGAACAAAAACTTCCAAGTGTGGGATGGGTAGAAGCACCTACTATGTTCTTTGATAATAATAAAAAGATAGCAAATAGATTTATTGATGGTTCTATAGGAACTTTAAAAGAGGGAGACTATGCTGATGTAATCATAGTTGATTATAAAGGGCCTACTCCATTAAATGAAACTAACTTAAATAGCCATATTTTATTTGGAGTAAGTGGACGTAACGTAGACACAACTATTATAAATGGAAAAATTATTATGGATGAGAGAAAACTTGTAAATATAGATGAAGATAAAATAGTTGCTAAGAGTATAGAATTAGCTCAAAAATTATGGAATCGTATCTAATATTCATAAAAACTTCATGACTGTGTTAGTAATTAAGTAATGTTACTTAATTACTAACAAGAATTACAAAAAAGTGGAGTAATTAAAGTAGGGTTTTATTCATTGCAGGTGAACTTAATAAAAATTATAAACATCATTGAAAATACAGACGAAAAGGGAAAGACAAAATTATAATATAGTAAATCTTTATTAATACTAAAAGAATTAAGTGTTTTAGGTTATATGATTAATGAAAAGATTTCTAAAAGGAGTCTAAGTTATGTTTGAATTTATAATTAATGGTAAGAAACAAATGGCAGAAAAGAGTAAGAATCTTTTAGATTATTTACGAGATGATTTAAGATTAACAGGTACTAAAAATGGCTGCAGCGAAGGGGCATGCGGAACTTGTACAGTAATAATAGACGGAAAATCAATGAAGGCTTGTGTATTGACTACTGAACGAATAAATGGTAAAAGTATAATAACTATTGAAGGATTAACAGAAAGAGAAAGAGACGTATATTCTTATGCCTTTAGTAAAACAGGAGCTGTACAGTGTGGTTTTTGTATTCCTGGTATGGTTATAAGCAGTAAGGTTCTTTTAGATAAAAATCTAAATCCTACATTAGATGAAATAAAAACAGCATTAAGAGGAAATATTTGTAGATGTACAGGATATATAAAAATATTTGATGCTGTAAAATTAGCAGCAGAAACTTTTAGAGAAAATCTAGAAATTCCAAAAGTAGAGTGTAAAGGACTAGTTGGGGAAAATCTAGAAAGAGTAGATGCAGTGGAAAAAACTTTAGGTACAGGAATTTATGTAGATGATGTACAAGTGGAAGGAATGCTACATGGTTCTTGTGTAAGACCAGAACATCCAAGAGTTTTAGTAAAGAAGGTAAATTTGGAAAAAGCACAAGCTTATCCAGGAGTGGTTGCAGTATTAGCTCCTCAAAACGTTCCTAAATTAGGTAATTTAGGACATTTAGTAAAAGATTGGCCTGCATTTATTGCTGAGGGTGAAGCTACAAGATACATAGGAGATTCACTAGCACTTGTTATTGCTGAGACAGAAGAAGCATTGGCAGAAGCTAAAAAGCTGGTAGAAGTAGAATATGAGATTTTGGAACCTGTTAGAAATCCAATAGAAGCAATGAAAGAAGATGCGCCAAAGATTCATGAAAAAGGGAATTTGTTATTTCATCAAGATTTAAGAAGAGGGAATCCTGATGAGAAAATCAAAAATTCGAAGTATGTAGTAAAAGATCATTTTTCTGTTCCATTTACTGACCATGCATTTATGGAACCAGAGTGTGCAATAGGGATACCTGATGGGGAAGATAAATTACTTTTATACACAGCTTCTCAAAATATTTTTGATGAACAAAGAGAAATTGCTCAAATGTTAGGAATAGAAGCAGATAAAATCAGAATACAAAGTAAGCTTGTAGGTGGTGGTTTTGGAGGAAAAGAGGATATGTCTGTGCAGCATCATGCGGCATTAGCAGCATATATGACAAAGAGACCAGTGAAAGTTAAATTTACAAGACAAGAAAGTATAATGTATCACACAAAAAGACATCCTATGGAAATGGACTTCACAGTTGGCTGTGATGAAAATGGTGTTTTACAAGGTCTTATAGCTGAAATAATATCAGATACAGGAGCTTATGCTTCATTAGGCGGGCCTGTATTACAAAGAGCTTGTACACATGCTGCAGGACCATATAATTTCCAAGATATAGACATTAAAGGAAGTGCTTATTATACAAATAACCCTCCAGCTGGAGCATATAGAGGTTTTGGAGTTACACAATCACTATTTGCAATGGAAGCATGTTTGAATAAACTAGCTGACATGGTAGGAATATCCCATCTAGAAATGAGATATAGAAATGCAATAAAGCCGGGAGATATACTTCCAAATGGGCAAATAGCAGATGATAGTACAGCTTTTGTAGAAACACTTGATGCTGTAAGGGATGAGTATAATAATGCTGAATTTGTGGGAATAGGATGTGGAATTAAAAACAGCGGACTTGGTGTGGGAATTCCAGATACTGGAAGATGTAAAGCTTCTGTAGAAAATGGAAAAGTTCATATTAGAACAGCAGCAGCTTGTATAGGTCAGGGCTTAGCAACTGTTATGATACAAATAGCAGCTGAAACTTTGGAAATGCCTCATGAAATGTTTATTATGGAGCAGCCTGATACTGCAAGAACACCAAATTCTGGAACTACAACAGCTTCAAGACAAACTCTTGTAACAGGTGAAGCTGTGAGAAAAGTAACTCAGTTAGTAAAAGATGAGTTAGATAAAGGTAAGACTTTAGCGGATCTTGAGGGAGAAGAATTTTATGCTGAATATCTCGCTAAAACAGATCCAATAGGAACAGATGTTCCGAATCCTGTAAGTCACGTTGGGTATGGATATGCTACACAGATAGTAATATTAGATGAAAATGGAATGTTGAAAAGAGTTGTAGCTGCTCATGATGTAGGAACTCCAATAAATCCTATAAATGTCGAAGGACAAATAGAAGGTGGAGTGGTTATGTCATTAGGGTATGCGTTAACAGAAGATTTTCCATTAGTAGATTCTATGCCAAAAGTTAAGTATGGAACATTAGGATTATTTAGAGCAACACAGACACCAGAAATAAAATCAATCATAGTGAAGAAAAAAACTGTGAATGATATGGCATATGGTGCAAAGGGAGTAGGAGAAATAGCAAGTATACCTACAGCACCAGCAGTTCAAGATGCCTATTATATGTTTGATAAGAAGTTTAGAACAAAGCTACCATTAAGAGAAACACCGTATAATAAAAAGAAAATAGGGGAATAAATATTATTATTAATATATACTAGTGGTAATTGAAAAGTTTCGGGTCTTTCAACAACAGATTTCATATTTGCTTAGGTATAAATTTATAATTTCTTGAATAACAGTAATATTCAAATTATTTTGGGGGTACTATGGAAAATACTGTTAAAAAGAGAGTGTCATTATTTTTATAGAAGATTATCCACTTGTACATAGAATAAGTGAGAAGAAGCTGTAATATCATAAAATAATATAAATTTATAAAAAATAATTTAAATATGAAATGTAAAAATAAGTTATTAGAACCATTATAAAAGTAAATTATTATAAGGGTTAAGTAACTAATCTTAAAAAATGACAATCACATTAGGAGGAAAAATGCAAAAAATAGTTATTAAAACGCCAAATGCACCAGAGGCAATAGGACCATATGCACAAGGAATAAAAATAGGAGATATGGTTTATACATCAGGGCAGTTACCAATTAATTCTAAAACAGGAGAATTTATAAATGATGATATTAAAAAAGCTACAAGACAGAGTTTAGAAAATGTAAAAGCTGTTTTAGAAGCTGGAGGAAGTTCTATAGCTAATGTAGTAAAAGTATTAATTTTATTAAAGGACATAAATGATTTTGCAGCAATGAATGAAGTATACAGTGAAGTATTTGCAGGTACTGATTTTCCAGCAAGATCTGCTTTCGAAGTAGCAACACTGCCTAAAGACGCTCTAATAGAAATAGAAGCAATTGGGCATATTTAAATAAATTTTATTTACAGTACTCCCTGAGATTAAATGTATGATTTTATGCATTTGTTTTGGGGAGTAACTTTTATAGCAGTTTAAGTGATGATATAAAATTAAGTATTTAATTTTGTATGAAAATTCTTAAGCTACTATTATAAAATTATATCTCTGAAATATTTGATTTTTTTAAAAAATAGAGGTAAACTTATATAGAAATATATTCTTTTAAAAAAAAGTTCAATGAGTAAAAATTATTTTAATTAAAAATAAAATAATTAATTATTTAAAATTAAAGGTTGGGGAGATT
Source organism: Sebaldella sp. (assembly GCA_018058425.1). Lineage (GTDB taxonomy): Bacteria > Fusobacteriota > Fusobacteriia > Fusobacteriales > Leptotrichiaceae > Sebaldella. Next base: position 41,348 of record JAGOZX010000004.1, on the reverse strand, counting down.
TTTTTAGAAGAGGTTAAGTTATGAAAGCATAAAGTAGTTGATGCAGAAATAAGTAAAAATTTAGATGGAGTTAGACGGTATTGAAATAGACATTTCTAAATTTGAGAAATAGAACAAGGTTAAATCAAAATAGAAAAATAGTATACTAGTTATTTATGAATAAAGGAAAAGCTTTTTAAAAATAAGAAATTTTTTAAGAAACTTTGAACAATATGAGGTTAGAAGGTGTTTAGTTATGATAGATCAATTTGGCAGAGATGTTAATTATTTAAGATTATCAGTTACTGATAAATGCAATTTAAAGTGTTTGTACTGTGTTCCGGAATTTTCAAAAGAGATTGTAAATGAAAGTAAATTACTTACTATAGATGAATATTTTAGATTAACTAGAATATTAAGTGTTCTTGGGATAAAAAAAGTTAGAATAACAGGTGGTGAACCACTTGTTCGAAAAGGTATACCCGAACTTATAAAAAAAATTAACACACTTGAGAGTATAGAAGAGATAGCGTTAACTACAAATGGAATATTACTAGAAAAATATTTAGATGAACTATTCAAAAATGGACTTACATCACTGAATATTAGCTTAGACACATTAGATGAAAAGAAGTATAACTATATAACAAGAGGTGGAAATTTAAATAGCGTTATAAATTCTATAGATAAGGCTTTAGAATATAAAATCAAGATCAAGATTAATACTGTGCTAATTAATGGTTTTAATAAGGATGAAATCATAGATTTAGTAGAATTTTCTGAAAAAAAAGGAATAGATCTAAGGTTTATAGAGTTAATGCCTATTGGATGTGGAAAGTCATTAGAAGGTGTTTCTAATGAAGAAATATTAGAGGTAATTTCTAGAAATAAAAATATCCAAAAAGTAGAGGTAGATAGCTCTATGTCTGGGCCAGCAGATTATTATCTTCTTCCAGAAACAAAAACAAAAATAGGATTTATATCACCGTTAAGTAGTTGTTTTTGTAAAACTTGTAATAGAATAAGGTTGACTTCAGAGGGTAAACTAAAACAATGTTTATATTATGAATCAAAATTAGACCTTAAGAAAAAATTACGATCAGAGATAAGTGATGAAGAACTGTTAGAAGCAATTAAAAGCGAGATATATTTTAAAAATGAAAAGCATAACTTTTTAGAGGATATTGATGATAAAGAAAATAATAAAGAAAATAAAATAATGAGTGAAATAGGAGGTTAAACATGTTAATAAAAAATGGCTTAATTGTCACAGCGAGTGACTTATTTAAAGGTGACATCTATATTGAGGATGGAGTGATTAAAGAAATAGGCATTGACTTAAAAATAGATGATAAAGAAATAATAGATGCTAAAGGAAACTATGTAATTCCAGGAGGTATAGATGTTCATACTCATTTTCATTTAGATGTAGGGATTGCTATATCAAGTGATGATTTTAGAACTGGTACGATAGCGGCAGCTTGTGGAGGTACGACTTCTATAATTGATCACATAGGACAGGGACCAAAAGGACAGACTCTTTATGACCCCATAAATCATTACCACGAGTTAGCAGATGGTAAAGCCGTTATAGATTACAGCTTCCATGGAGTAATTCCTTATGGGGTAGATAAAGACAGATTAGACGAGATGGAAAATCTTATAAATGATGGTATCGAGAGTTTTAAAATTTATATGACATATGGACAAATGGTAAATGATGATGATTCCATAAAAGTTTTAAAACTAGCTAAAGATAAAGGCGGGATTATAGCTGTCCATCCTGAAAATAATGATACTGTAAATTATTTGAAAAAATATTATACAAGTCATGGAATGACATCAGCTGCTTATCATCCCAAGAGTAGACCAGAAGAGTGCGAAGGAGAAGCGATAAATCGTATTCTTAACATAGCACACTTAGTGGGAGACGCACCAATTTACATAGTTCATATATCTTCAAATTTAGGAATGAATTATATAAAAATGGCAAGAGATAGAGGGCAAAAAAATATTTATGCGGAAACATGTACACAGTATCTTGTCTTAGATGATAAAAAATACGAGCTTCCAAATAATGAAGGATTAAAATATATTCTAAGTCCTCCACTAAGAGATAAGTCAAACCAAGAACCTCTTTGGAATGCAATAAGAGAGGGAGACATACAAGTAATAGCAACAGATCACTGTCCATTTTTATTTGAAAAGGAAAAGCTTCCAATGGGAAAAGATGACTTTACAAAATGTCCAAATGGAGCACCTGGAGTAGAAGCAAGAATGCCAATTATATTCTCAGAAGGAGTGTCTAAAGGTAGAATATCAATAAATAAATTTGTAGAAGTGACAAGTACAAATCCTGCTAAAATTTATGGTATGTATCCTAAAAAAGGCACAATAGCTGTGGGAAGTGATGCTGATATAGTAATAATAGATAAGGATAAGGAAGTAATTATAACTAAGTCTATGCTGCATGAAAATGTAGACTATACACTATATGAGGGAATTAAGGTGAAGGGTTATCCAATTATGACAATCGCGAGAGGGAAAGTAATAGTAAAGGATAATGAATTTATCGGAGAAGAAGGTTATGGTAAATTTATAAAGAGATATAAAAATGATGAATTGGTAGTTTTTTAGTAGAAAAAAATCTGCTAAATTTTAAAGGAGAAAGATGGAAAAACAAGATTCTTTAAAAGCAGCCTTAGGATTTAGGAAAAATGAAACTATAGTTGTAGTTGGTTCAGGTGGGAAAACTACATTTTGTTTAGAATTATGCGAAGAACTGAAGAATGAAAATAAAGTTTTTTTTACCACTACTACAAAAATATTAGAACCCAAAATGAGAGAAAAATATAAAATTTATATAAGTAAAAATATTTTGGAAGAAAAGTTTCTTGAAAAAGGAGCTTATATTCTTGGACAAGAGATAAATAAAGAAAAGAAAATTCTGCCATTTGATTTAGATATAATCGATAAGTTAAGAGAAAAGTGTGATTATCTCATTATAGAAGGCGACGGCTCTAAAATGAAACCTTTGAAAGCATGGAACGAAAATGAACCTGTTTTTGTAAAAAGTACAAATAAAACAGTTGGTATTATACCTATAAAAGCTGTTGGGCTTACATTAAATGAAGAAAATGTACATAGAATAGATAAGTTTCTAAAAATGACTCATGGGTCTATAGGTGAGAATATCAATATTGGTCATTTATATGAGATTATAACAGAAGATAAGGGTTTATTTAAAGATTCTATGGGTGAAAAAATCCTATTTATAAATCAAGTAGAAAATGATCAAGATTTTGAGAATTCTATGAAGTTAGTAAATCTTTTAAAAGAAAAGAGTAAAAAATTAGATAAAATAATAATATCTTCATTGAAAGATAAAAAATATTATCTAGTCTAAGGGAGAAAAGTATGAAAATAAGTGCTGTGATTATGGCTTCTGGATTCTCTAAAAGAATGGGAGAAAATAAACTTCTATTAAAGTATATGGGTATGAGTTTTATAGAAAATACTATTAAAAAAGTTTTGGAATCTGGATTTTATGAGATAAATCTTGTTACTTCACATAATGAAATAGAAAATATTTATCGAAATCTTTTGGAAACTAATGGATTTAAAAAAGAAAAAAATCATAATTTTATAATAACAAAAAATCATAATCCTGATAAAGGAATAAGTGAAAGTATAAAGTTAGGAGTAAAAAATTTAAAACCATGTGATGCATATATGTTTTTTACAGCAGATCAGCCTAAATTAAGTACAGAGACAATAAAGTACATCATGAGTAAGGCAGAAATTGATAAAATAATAATACCTAAATATAATAATGAAAATGGTTCGCCAACAATATTTGGAGGAAATTTTAAAGATAATTTACTTTATTTAGAAGGTGATACTGGAGGGAAACAGATAGTTCAGGAGAATAAGGGGAAAGTAAAGTATCTGGATATAAAAAATGTAGAAGAAGGCATAGATATTGACACACAAGAGGAGTATAGAAAATTAATAGGGAAACTGTAAGGAGGAATTATGTATACAGTGGGAATTATAACAAGTAGTGATAAGGGTTCAAAGGGTGAAAGAGTAGATGAAAGCGGTCAGTTAATAAAAGAAATAGTGGAGAGATATAATATGAAGGTAGAAAAATATATTATACTTCCAGATGATAAAGAGACACTGGAAAAAGAAATGAAAAATATGGCTGATAATCTAAAGGTAAACTTATTACTAACAACAGGAGGTACTGGATTTAGTAAACGAGATGTAACTCCAGAAGCCACAAAAGCTGTGATAGAAAGAGAAGCAAGCGGAGTGGCAGAAGCTGCTAGGTACTATAGTTTGTCAATTACTAAAAGAGCTATGTTATCAAGGGCAATCTGTGGTATAAGAGGAGAAACTGTTATATTTAATCTGCCTGGCAGTAAAAAAGCTGTAAAGGAAGAACTGGAGTATATTATCGATACATTGATTCATGGTATTGATATTTTATTAGGAAAAGATGGAGAGTGTGCCAGAGTTTAGAAAGAGTTCGTAAAATTATTAAAGTTAATAAGCAGTAGAAATTATTTAAATTTTAAGGGAAGGAAATGATTTTGGTATAAATATGAAAAAAATAAAAGTTAATGATTCAGTTGGTATGGAATTATGCCATGATATAACACAAATAATTCCGGGAAAATTTAAAGGGGTAAGATTTTCAAAAGGTCATATTATAAAAGAGGAAGATGTAGAAGTTTTACAGTCATTGGGGAAAGAACATATTTTCATATGGGAAGAAGATGAAAATTATGTACATGAAAATGATGCAGCTGAATTTATTTCAAAACTTGTAATTGGCGAAGGAATGCACACTTCAGAAGTAAAAGAGGGAAAGATAAATTTTATAGCTGAGAATGACGGTATAATAAAGATAAATGTAGATATTCTAAATAAAGTAAATGGAATAGGTGAAATAATAGTAGCAACTAGATACACTAATTCTTATGTAAAAAAAGGAGAAGTAATAGCAGCTACTAGAATAATACCCTTGAGAATAGAAAAACAGCAATTAGAAGAACTAGAAAAATTAGTGAAAAATGAAAATGTTATGTCAGTGAAAGAGATAAACACTAATTTGAAAATAGGACTCATAACTACAGGAAGTGAAATTTTTTATGGAAAAATTAAAGATAAATCTAGAGAAGTTTTAAGTGAAAAATTGGGGAATTACAATATTCATGACATAGAACAAGTATTTGTACCAGATGAGAAAGAAAAAATAAAAGAAAGAATAATGGAATTTGAAAAGAAAAAGGATGTAATAATGTGTACTGGTGGAATGTCAATTGATCCAGATGATATAACTCCTTCAGCTATTAGAGAGTGTGGTGGAGAACTTATAGCTTATGGTACACCAGTATTACCAGGGTCTATGTTTTTATTGGCATATAAGGGAGATAAAGTATTAATGGGACTTCCAGGTGGAGTTATTTTTTCTCCAAAAACAGTATTTGATCTTATACTACCAAGAGTTTTAGCCTGTGATAAAATAACAAAGAAAGATATAGTAGAAATGGGACATGGTGGTATGCTTAAGTGATTAATTTATCAGATTTAGAAGAGAGAAATGATGTGATTAAATAAATAGGTTGTGAGAAAATAGGAGGTAAAAAAATGGGGAGAATTGTAGCAATATGTACAAGTGTACAAAAAGGAACACAGAAAAAAGAAGTAAGTAAAATTAACTTAGTTGAGAATTTTGGATTAGAGGGCGATGCACATGGTGGAAATTGGCATAGACAGGTGAGCCTTCTTAGTCACGAGAGTATAGAAGATTTTAAAACGAGGGGTGCAATTGTTGATTTTGGAAGTTTTGGTGAGAATTTAATAGTAGAAGGACTAGACTTTTCAAAGTTATTAGTTGGAGAAAGAGTTTTAGGTGAAAATTTTGAAATGGAAATTACACAAATAGGAAAAGAATGCCATACAAGATGTAAAATTTATGATATGGTAGGAGACTGCATAATGCCTAAAGAAGGGCTTTTTGCTAAAGTTATAAAAGGTGGAGAAATAAAAAAAGATGATATCATAAATATAAAAGAAAAATAAGAAAAAGTAGGAGTATTTGTATTGTTATTTATAGGAGAATGGATAATCTATTGAAATGGCAATACTTTGCTATATGTTAATTTGTGGAAATATATAATAGAAAGTTATATATATTTATATTTTATGATAAACTATTATAGAGAGAACTAGTATAGAAAAGGAGAGGTATGAGCAAAGAGTTAAATCATTTTGATAAAAATGGAAAAGCTGTAATGGTGGATATAAGTGAAAAAAATGAAACAGAAAGAACAGCAGTGGCAACAGGAGAAATTAGAATGGAAAAGAATACATTAGAAACTATAAAAACAGGGAATATAAAAAAAGGTGATGTGTTGGGAACAGCAAGGATAGCTGCTATAATGGCTTCGAAAAGTACTCATAACTTAATTCCTATGTGTCACAGTATTATGCTTACAAGTGCAAAAATAGACTTTGAAATAGATGAAGAAAATAATTTGATAAGAATGAAGTCTATAGTAAAAACTACTGGGAAAACTGGTGTTGAAATGGAAGCATTAACGATGATTTCTGTGGCAGGACTTACAATATATGATATGTGTAAGGCGATAGATAAGAATATGGTAATAGGAGAAATTAAATTAATAGAGAAGTATGGTGGGAAAAGTGGAGATTGGAAAAGATAAAATAGTAAAAAGAAAGGAGTATTTTTCATGAAAACATATCAGTTTTTATTTCATAATACAAGGGGTGCAATAAGATTTGAAGATACTCTAAAAACAAAAGGTGTGGTGTATAGAATTATGCCTCCTCCAATGGAGATTCAGAATTGCTGTGGGATAAGTATTAGAGCAGAATATGAAGGTAATGTGGATAGTTTAATATGTCCTGATATCAGAGAAATTCATATTGTTTCTGAAGATCAATATGAATTATTATATAAAGATATTAAAACTTATGAATAGTTGAAGAGTTACTTAAGTATTTTAAAAAGTAAGTAAGAAATTATAGGAGAAATATTATTTTATAATATTAGGATTATTACTAGAGTGTAAAAGTATAATTTATAAAAGAGTGTAGAAAGTTATAATAAATGAAAAATCCTGGAGGGTATGTAAGGTCCTCCAGCAGTAAACAGAAGTAAAAGTATCTATTGATATTTTTATATCTGCCGGTGGCAAAAAGACTGATTATACAGTATATAAGAGCTGGTAAAAGCGGATACAAAAATGACACTAGGTGAAAAATATGGAAAATAAGAAATAAGGTTATAAAAAAATTAGCTTAGAAACAAATTATTCAATGAGTGACTCAGGATAGGTAAAAACAAGATTAGAGGCATTTGTCGAAATGCTGTAAATTTATTTGATGGGAGCTGTTTAGATTGGGGAATAAACTAGTTATAGTAAGAGGCGGAGGAGATATAGCTTCTGGATCAATAGAAAAGTTACATAACTGTGGGTTTAATATTTTGATTCTTGAAATAGAGAAACCAAGTGCAATAAGAAGAGCTGTTTGCTATGGGGAAGCTGTATATGAGAATGAAATGATAATTGAAAATATAAAATCAAAAAAAATAAATAGTCTTGAGGAAATAGAAAAATTATTTGAAGAGAGAGTAATCCCTGTATTTATAGACCCAACAGGGGAGTCAATAAAAAAATTAAAACCAACAATAGTAATAGATGGAATACTAGCTAAGAGAAATTTAGGTACAAATAAAGAGATGGCTCCAATAACAGTAGCTCTGGGACCAGGATTTATAGCTGGAAAAGATGTAGATATAGTAGTAGAAACAGAAAGAGGTCATAATCTAGGAAGGCTTATATTTGAAGGAACAGCAGCAGAAAATACTGGGATTCCTGGAAATATAGCTGGTTATACTAAAGAGAGAGTTATACACAGCCATTATGATGGAATAATAAAAAATGTCAAAGAGATTGGTGATATTGTAAGCACAGGTGAAGTAATAGCAAGAATTTCAGATCGTGAAGTTCATGCAACAATAGATGGAGTCTTGCGAGGAATAATAAGAGATGGTTTCAAGGTAACAGAAAACTTTAAAATAGCAGATATAGATCCAAGAATAAATGAACAAAAGAATTGTTTTACGATTTCAGATAAAGCTAGAAGTATTGGAGGAGGAGTTTTAGAAAGTGTTTTTCTTTTGATGAGGAAGAAAGAAATAGAATTTTATTTAGGAAAGTAGAAAGAGTACTTGGGAATTAGATCTATTAAAATACTAGGAGGACTAAGAGGGCTGATGGAAGAATTAATATTAAAAAGAATAATTAAAAGCTTAGATAATGGGAAGAAAGTAGCACTAGTAACTGTAACAGAGGTAGGGGGTTCTACTCCAAGAGATGCTGGTTCATTAATGCTTGTTTGGGAAAATGGAGAAACTTTTGGTTCAATAGGTGGCGGGAAGATAGAATATTTTGTTATTCAAGAAGCAATAGAAGCATTGAAAATAAATAAAGAAAAAATGTTTGATCATAGTTTAACGCCAAAGGGTGATTTAGAAATGCAATGTGGAGGAACAGCAAAAGGATTTATTAAGATATTTAAGCCTAAAAATAAAATAATCATAGCTGGCGGAGGCCATGTTGGTGAAAAAGTTTTAGAACTAGCTAATTTTTTAGGTTTTAGATGTGAGGTAATAGATGATAGAGAAGAATATAGAAATAAAGAAAGCTTGAAAATAGCAGATGAATTGGTAATAAATTCTTTTGATAAGGCCTTAGATCAAATGAATGTAGATGAGAATACTTATATAGTAATAACAACTAAGAGTCATGTTACAGACATAGTTTTTGTAAAAAGAGCAATAAAAACAAAAGCTAAATATATTGGTCTAATAGGAAGTAAAACTAAGCAGATTTTTGTTAGGGAAACTTTAACAAAAGAAGGATTTACAGATGAGGAAATAAAGAGAATATATGGACCTATGGGCCTTAATGTTGCTAATCAAATGCCTGAAGAAATAGCTGTTAGCATATTAAGTGAGATATTAATGATAAAAAATAACTCTACTTTAGAGCATAGAAAACTTGATGATGATTTGGTCGATAGCATAATAAAGAAAAATAGATGATAAAATATTTTATTATTTATAAAATAAAACCACCTGTAAATTAGGTGGTTTTGATTATTTTTATACTCACTTTATATTTGTTAGCTATAGAACCATTAAAATTAAAGACCTTCTTGTGCTAATAACGTATCTAGCTCTTTTATCGGTTTAACATTTGAATGATATGCTTTTATTGCTCTATTTGTTTCTTTTCCCTTGATACCATCAAGTTTTCCATGATAATATCCTAGTTTTTTCAGGCTCTTTTGGATTTGTACCATATTAGTTTTTTGCTTTTGTTTAGTAACTGATGGTGATGAGGAAAAACTAAGAATAGTAAGAGATAAAAATAATCCTAATAATCCAATCTTCTTCAATTATAACACCTCCTTATTTTATGATTTAATATATTTTACACTAATGTAAATGAAAAAAATAGTATAATATGTTAAAATATATAATATAAATAATAAAAGGAGGCATTATGAGTTCACTATCAAACACAAATTGTGAAGTTATACTTCCTATAAGTGATTTAAAAGAGGTAAGCGAAATAGAGAGAAGTATCCAAAAAAAGTATAGACCGTATCTATGGTCTCCGTTTGTAAAGGCTTTAAAAGAATTTTCATTAATAAATGATGGAGATAAGGTAGCTGTTGCAATATCAGGAGGTAAGGATAGTCTACTATTGGCAAAACTTCTTCAAGAATTAAAAAGAGCTAGTAAAACAAAATTTGAACTAGTTTTTATTTCAATGAATCCAGGTTTTAACCAAGAAAATTTAGATAATATGAAAAAAAATCTAGAGCATTTAAAAATACCATGTGATATATATGATGATAATATATTTGAAATAGCAGAAAAAATGGCGAAAGAATATCCTTGTTATATGTGTGCGAAAATGAGAAGGGGGAGTCTATACACAAAAGCAACATCATTAGGATGCAATAAACTGGCCTTAGGGCATCATTTAGATGATGCAGCAGAGACTATCCTCATGAGTATGTTTCAAATGAGTAAATTCGAAACTATGCTTCCTAAATTGAAAGCTGATAATTTTGATATAGAACTAATTAGACCACTTTATTATGTGGAAGAAAAGGATATTATAAAATTTACAATAAATAATGGAATTTTAGCAATGAATTGTGGGTGTATGGTAGCTGCTGGAAAGACTTCTTCTAAAAGAACGGAGACAAAGGAACTAATAAAAGAATTAGAGAAAAATAATCCTGATATAAAGAAAAAAATAATCAACTCTACTAAAAATGTAAATTTAGAAAAAATATTAGGATGGAAAACAGGAGGAAATAAATTCAGCTATTTAGATGAATACTAGAGTTTTTTTCTATATTTAAAGGATCGATAGCAGTTATTTCTCTGTATTTTTATGAGAATGTAGTATATTTTCAATGTAGATAGGCTTAGAAACAACATTAGAATTTTAGAGGGATAAAATAAAAGAGAGCTGTTCACAGGATTCAAACAGCCCTTTATTTTCATAATCTTAAATTATTTAGTAATTTAAAATCCATCTTCATCTTTAGGAATTACTCTTAATAAATTTTTAGTAGTTATGACCCAGCCATTTTTTTCTTTTTCTAAGTTTAAAGTAGAAACAGAGGAGTCTTTCTTATTGACCTCTTTTGCAGCCTTACTTAAGATATTCATTTGGTATGAAGTAAATTCCTTTTTTGCCTTTTCAAAGTCATTTTGATCTGTGGGCATAAATGGTTCTTTTACACTCAGTTCTTTTATTTTATCATTAAGTGCTTTTTTATCCAATCCAGTTTCTTTTATAGTCACTGTGGCTTTATTATCTTTTATTTTAACCTTTTGAATTTCATATTCGAATGAGGAACCAACAATTTTTAGAGTATCACTGGTAAAAGTTTTTAACTCAGGACTCTTTTGATAAAGATTATCATATGATAATTTAATATCCACAGAAAAAAGAGACAACATTTCATCAAGGTTTCCTTTTTGCAAGGAAGTATAATATTTATCAACAATAGTTCTGATTTCTTTTTTCGACCCATTACATGAAAATAAAGATAAAATAACAAGAATGAGTATAAATAACTTTAAATTTTTAATTTTCATAAGTCCTCGCTTTCTATACACACTATTTTATCACATTTTCAGCTAAAAAAAATGAAAATAAATAAATTATATATATTTTTAATAAAAGTCTAAATAATGATATAATAAAGATAAAAAGGAGTGAGATATGCATAAACACAGCCATTTCCATCAAACTAAAGCAAATAATGAAACTAAGAACATAAAGATGGTATTTTTTTTGAATCTAGCTTTTACAATTATTGAATTTATTGGTGGAAGTCTTACAAATAGTGTGGCAATAATGTCTGATGCTGTGCATGATTTTGGGGATTGTTTTACATTAGCAAGTAGTTGGTTTTTAGAAGAGTACTCTACAAAAAAAGATGATAAAAAGTATACTTATGGGTATAGGAGATATGCGCTAATAGGTGCAGTAATAAATAGCGTTATATTATTTATCGGATCAATTTTTATAATTATAGAAGCAGCTAAGAGAATAGGTGAGCCACAGGAAGTAGAAAGTCTGGGTATGATCTTTTTAGCGGTAATAGGAGTGTTAGTAAATGGGCTTGCAGCATTGAAACTAAAGTCTACAAAAAAGATAACTGAGAGAACTGTAATGTTGCATCTATTGGAAGATGTTTTAGGATGGGTAGCAGTTTTAATAGCAAGTATTTGTATATGGCTGTTTAATATTACATTTTTAGATCCTATATTGTCGCTATTAATAGCAGCTTTTATATTATCAAATGTTTATAAAAACTTTAAGGAAACAGCAAAAATATTTTTGCAGGCTGTACCTGATGGTTATGATATATTAAACTTACAAGTGAAAATGAAAAGAATAAAAGGCGTTTTAGATATTCATGACATTCATTTATGGTCTTTAGATGGAGTTAATAATATAATTTCACTTCATTGTGTAGTTATAAAAGACTTAGACATAGAAAAAGTAAATAAAATAAAATTAAAACTAAAGAGATATTTGAATCATATAAGAATAAACCATGCTACCATTGAAATAGAGTATGAAAATTTATAGAAAATAAAGTATACTAGGAGAAAAATGAAAAAAACAGGAGACGAAGTAAGTAATAAATTAGACGGATTAGAAATTATTCAAAGAAATGATCATCAGAATTATACATTAGATTCTAGATTATTATCAGAATTCTGTAGGATAAATCGACATGTAAAAAAGATATTAGATATAGGAACAGGAAATGGTATACTTCCTATGTTATTATCAAAAAAGTCAAAAGCTGAAATAGTTGGAATAGAAATATTAGAGGTTTCAGCAGATTTAGCTAAAAAAAATATAAAATTAAATAATTTAGAAGAGAGAGTAACAATAATAAATGGAGACATAAAAGAATGGGAAAGCTATTTTAGAAGAGATGAATTTGACCAAATTATTACAAATCCTCCTTTCTTTAAGTATGATGGAAATAACAGTCAAATAAACGATCTAGATCAGCTTACTATTGCAAGGCATGAATATAATATAAAACTTTCTGAAATAATAGAGATATCTTCAAAGTTATTAAAGAATAATGCATATTTTACAATGGTTCATAGGAGTGAACGTCTAGTGGAGATATTAGAATTACTTGTAAAGTATGGATTAGAACCAAAACGTTTACAGTTTTGTCACACAAAATCAGAGGGGCAAGCTAAAATACTTTTAATAGAAGCAATAAAAAATTCTAAAAAAGGTTTAAAAATTGAAGCCCCTATTATAATCGAGGAATAATTTTTTAAAATACTAAAGCAAATGGAAAAGAAATAAGGAGGAAAATAGTGAGTAAGGAATCGAAAATAGTTTTATATATAGCAATGAGCCTAGATGGGTATATTGCAAAAGAAGATGGAAGTATAGAGTGGCTGGAAAATACAGGTGGAGATGAAGTAAGTGGATATCTAGATTTTTATGAAACTATAGATACAATAATAATGGGAAGAAAAACTTATGACCAAGTTCTAACATTTGGAGAATGGGGATATAAAGCTAAAAAAACATATGTTTTGACATCTAAACCAAGGGAAACTAAAAATGACTTGGAAATAGAATTTATAAATGAGGACCTAAATAGCCTAGTCAATCGTTTAAAAGCAAAAGCAAAACTAGATATATGGCTATTAGGAGGAGCAAAAATAGTAAATGAATTTCTAGAAAGTGAACTTATAGATGAGTATAGAATAGCTATTATTCCTATTATATTAGGTAGTGGAATAAAATTATTTGAAACTGATATAGAAGAATTACTAAAATTGGAAGATATGACAAGACATGGAGATATAGTAGAACTTAGATATGTAAAAAATAAAATAAAAATTGCAAATTTTGAAATTAATAATTATAATAGAAGTAATGATTAAAAAATAACTTACTAGAATTTGGAGGAATTAAATGAAAAAATTAATACTAATACTTACTTTGATTTTTGGAGCAATTAGTTTTTCAGCTAATGAAGTAAAAACCTTTGATAGCTTAAATACTGCATCAGAGGAATACAGAAAAGTTTTACAAGAATTGGTAAATTTTAAATCAAGAGAAGATTTTAATGCAGGTGGAGATAATTTAGGGAATTATCTAAAAGGTTCTGGAAATACTGAATTAGAAAAGAAATGGGATAGTATTAAAAATAAAATAGCCGAACCATATGAAATAAAAGGAAATGCTCCTAAAATGAAAGGATCTAATAGTGCTACAGTTGACTATGATGTTTATGGATATGATGAGGATAAATTAGCAGAGGTTACAGAACAAAACATAGAGGAGTTTATTCAGCAGGAAGAAGATGGGACTTTATTAATAGATATGGAAAAATACTTATTAAGCATAGAGGACTTTGTAAATAAGGCTAAGAAAATAAAAGTAGCTACTACTACAATGGAGTTTGAAAAAGTCGCTGGAAAATGGATGTTAAAAGAAAAAAATGAATTTGAAAAATAATTAATAAAGTAGGAGGTAGGTGTGTTAATAGATTATCATATGCATTTTGAATATGGAACTTATGATGAAGAATGGGTAAAAGGATTTTTTGAATCAGCTAAAGAAAAAGGTGTAGATGAAATTGGAATAACAGAACACACTCACGGGTTTAAAGAGTTCGAGGAATTATATTATAAAGAATTAATATTAGATAATAGTGAAATTGGGATATTTCAAAAGAAATGGTTGGAGAATAAAAAATCAAAATTTGTCCATACTTTAGACGAATATAGAGATTTTATCCAAAGTCTAAAAGAAAAGGGTTATCCAGTAAAATTTGGAATAGAAGTCTGCAATTTTAAAGATCAAAAAGCTGTCATAGAAATCTTATCTAAATATACGTTTGATTATATTATAGTTTCAATACACTTTATAAATGGTTGGGGCTTTGATTTTTTAGCTTTAAATAAAGAGTTTGAACGAAGAGGTATTTATAATGTTTGGGTTGACTATGTAAATGAGATAGAAAATGTTGCTAAGACAGGGTTTTATGATATATTAGGTCATCCATTTAATTTAAGATTATTTAATAATATACCAGAAAAAAATGTAGATTTATTATTAGAGAAGAGTGCTAAAATATTAAAGGAAAATAATATGACAGTGGATATAAATACAGGAACTTACTATAGATATCCTATAAAGGAAATAACTCCTTATGAAGATTTTATGAAGTATGTAAAAAAATACGATATTCCCGTGATATTATCTAGTGATGCACATAAGCCAGAGCATTCCGGATATATGATAAAAGAAGCAGCGGAATATGCAAAAAAAATGGGTATCAAAAAAATTTCAAGATTTGATAAAAGAGAGAGAACAGAAGAAATTATATAAAAAGTTTAGAAACACTAGTTTTAAAGAGAAAAAGAGATTTTGTGATAAAAAAACAATAATTTTAAATTTAACTACTTGATTGTTTTCTTAAGAGTCTCTTTTCTTTGATAGTAAAGAACTTAACAATCTTAAAGGAGTCAAAAAAAGCGATAGTTAAGTAGAATTATTAATTTTTTTTATTATATCAAAAAAATTAATAAAATGATTAAAAATTTAAAAAAACTTGACACTGTCGTACAATTATGGTTAAATCAACTTAACATCACTGCAATTTCTAGTAACAAAATGTATAAAAGTTAAGAAAAAAATATTTAATTAAATGAAAGGAAAGATATGGCGAGAAGAGCTGGGTTTCAAATAAGTAAAGAGGGAATTATAAAAGTATCAATAAAGCAAATAGCGAGAAGTGGATTTAGTAATTTTACTTTGTCTAATTTAAGTCAAGAGTTGAATATTACTAAAGCTGCACTATATTGGCATTTTAAAAATAAAGATGATATTTTATTAGAAATACTAAAGTATATAGAATTAGAGTATATAAGTGTAATAAAAGGTATTTGTGATAATAAAGAATTGTCACCATTAGAGAGAATGAAAGGTTTTTTGACTTTTGTTTTCAATAAAAGTGGAGAAGATATGAATCTTTGTATTGTTCCTTCAAAATTATTATTAGAATTTTTATATAAAGAAAGTAAGTTTCACGAAGAAATTAGAGAAATATACGCTAATTATAAGGATTCTGTATCTAGAATACTAATAGATGGAATATTAGAAGGCGAATTTAGAAAAGATATCTCACCTGTAGATTACTCTAGATTTGTAGTTGGTTCATTAGATGGGATTTTACAACAATGTATTTCTGATCACACATCTCCAACAAAGGCTTTTAACAAGATAGATAGCTTCTTAGAGATTTATACAAATCTTCTTGTATAAGTAATTGAAAATTCACATATGATCATTATGTGAAAATATTAATTATTACAAAAAAATTAATGAGGATTAATTAAGCTGCATAAAAGTAGATTTAATAGATTAAAAAAATTATTTGTCTGATAAATAGAGTGGTTGATGAAGAAAATGAAAAATATTTTAGAGATATAGAAACTATATCTCTATTTTTTTATAAAAAAATTAAAAACTAAAGTATAGGAAGAGCTAAAAAATTTGATATATAATATTTTGTAAAAGAAAAGAGAGTGAAAAAATCACTCTCTTTATGATTAACGTTATTCTACTATCGCATCTTAGAATGGATTTATTGCCCATCTAAATGCTTTATTATAATAACCACCATCTAAACTAGAAACCATTACTCTCTTCCCACCAGAAGATGCGTGAATGAATTGACTATCTCCCATATAGATTCCTACATGAGATATTCTACCTCTTCCTGTAGTTTCAAAGAAAACCAAATCTCCTTTTTTCATATTCATTGAAGAAATTCTTGGTTTATATGTAGCCTGATCACTAGATACTCTTGGTAAACTTATATCAGCAGCATTTTGAAAAACAAACCTAACGAATCCTGAACAATCGAATACGTTTGGTCCTGTAGCTCCCCATACATATGTAGAACCCATTTTAGTTTTTGCAAAATCTATTATTTTATCTCTCACGCTTGATTTTGTAGATTCATACCCACTATTGCTATACGAACTTTTATTTGCATTTACGTCACTTACTTTTAAATTTTCTTCTGTTTTAAAGAAACTTGTCATTTGTTCAGATGCATTATTACTCTTCTTGCTAGCATATGCAGTGAAGGCAATTGCACTCATGCATAAAATTAATGCTAGTTTTTTCATTACCATCCTCCTAAAAAAAATTGATAATAAATTCTACCACATAAGGTATATAATGTCAAACCTTAGATTCCTCTTAGACTGCTTTAATTCAGCTTTTACACATGTTTTTTATGAAAAAAATTTTTTAAATTTTAACTATTTATCATCAATTTTATTTTTTTATTTATGTTTATTTTTTTTATTTTTAACTTATTATATAAAAAAATTAATTTTATTTGAGGTTTACATATTTTTGGTTTTTTATTATATTATACAGCACTAAAATGAGAAAAAAATAAAAAAATGTAAAGTTTACAATTGTGGCTTATAAAAATAAATAATGATGTAAAGTTTACATGTTTTTTATAAAAACTGTTATTTTATTGGAAAAAATGAGAGATGAATGTGAAGCATAATAATGGAATGTAAAGTTTTTTCTTATAATATTAAGAGTTTTATATTTTTAATATGTAAAATTTTCAAATATATAAACAAAGAGAATACCCAATATATAAAAATTATATAGTATTATCAATTGAAATAATAAATAAAGTCTGATATTATATAAATAACTTATGTAGAATGCTGTTATGGTTATATATCATATATAGGTATACAATAATATAGTAAAATATAGTTTAAAGAATTGAAAATTACGGAAGAGGTGTTTTATGTTCAAAGTTTTAGTTGGTGAGTTCATTGATGATAATGCTGTTAATATTTTAACTGCCCAAAAAAATATTGAAACAGATATAAAAGTGGGTATTAGCAGAGAGGAAATATTAGATATTATAGGAAACTATGATGCTCTAATAGTAAGAAGTGTTATCAAAGTGGATAAAGAGCTTTTAGATAAAGGGAAAAAACTGAAAATTGTAGGAAGAGCAGGTAACGGAATAGATAATATAGATGTAAAAGAGGCCACAAATCATGGGGTTATAGTAGCAAATACTCCTGATAGCAATACTGTGTCAGCATGTGAATTGGCAATTGCTCTTTTACTTGGAACCTCTAGAAATATCCTTCCAGCTGATAGATATTTAAAGTCTGGAAAATGGGAAAGAGAAATATTTGTAGGTAATGAATTATTTCATAAAACTCTAGGGATAATTGGCTTAGGGAGAATAGGTTCTTTGATGGCAACTAGAATGAAGGCCTTTGGAATGGATATAATAGCTTACGATCCTTATATTTCAGATGAAAGGTTTAAAAGATTTGATTGTAAAAAGGCAGAAACTTTAGATGAGCTGCTAAGTGTATCAGATTTTATAACTATACATACACCTAAGACTTCTGAAACTATAAAAATAATAAGCACAAAAGAAATAGGAAAAATGAAAGACGGAGTGAGGCTCGTAAATGCGGCAAGAGGTGGAGTTTTTGATGAAGCGGCTATAGTTGAAGGCTTAAGGGATAAAAAGATAGCCAGCTATGGTTTTGACGTGCATGAATCAGAGCCAAGAACTGAAAGCCCCCTATATGATTTTGATAATGTAATAGCTACACCTCATATTGGTGCTACAACTTTTGAAGCTCAAGAAAATGTAGGGAAACAAGTTGTGAGACAGGTAATTAATGGATTAAATGGTGAAATTGTAGAAACAGCTGTAAACTTACCAACTATGGGAAGAGAAGAATTTGCTGCTATTAAACCATATATCTTATTTTTAGAAAAGCTAGGGAAAGTGTATTATCAAGTTAAAAAAGGTGCAATAAAGTCAATAAATCTTATTTATCATGGTAATGTAAGTAAACAGGAAACAGCAATAGTAGATTCTTCATTTATGAAAGGACTTTTATATCCTATACTTAAAGAAGAAGTTAACTATATAAATTCACTAGTTTTAGCAGAAAAAAGAGATATTAAATTTAATTCAATAAAAAAAGAGGAAAAGTATCAAAGTTATTCTAATGTAGTAAGAATAGAGATAGAGGATGAAAAAGGCGGGAAATTTTCTATTGTAGGTATAATAGGGGCTAATAATGAAGAAAGAATCATAGAAATAAATGATTATCCTTTAGATGTGGTATTATCAGAAAATATGATGCTTATCCAAAATAATGATGTTCCAGGTGTTATAGGTAATGTGGGAAGAATATTAGGAGAAGAAAATATTAATATAGCCACTATGCATGTGGGTAGAAAAAAAGATAGTGCTATAATGCTTCTCACTGTGGATGGAATAGTAGAAGAAAAATCAATTAAAAAATTAGAGGAATCTGAACAAATAAGATGGGTTAAATATTTAAATTTATAAAATTTTATAATTAAATGAAACATTGGAAAGTTTTTAGATTAATAATTAAAACTAATTATCCAATGTTTTGTTTGTTTTGGTAACAATTTACAAGGAGGAATAATGGAAAAATTTAGAGTAGTAGTTCCTGCTACAAGTGCAAATATAGGAGTAGGATATGATTGTCTGGGAGTGGCATTAGATTATTATTTAGAGCTAGAGATAACAGAAAGTGAAGAAATAGAGTTTATACAAAACGGAGAGGTTTTTTCTATCCCATTAGAAGAAAACTATATTTATACAACAATAAAGTTAATAGAAGAAAGATATAATAAAAAGATTGCTACTTATAGAGTAGAAATATTAAAAAATGAAATACCTTTGGCAAGGGGACTGGGAAGTAGTTCAAGTGCAATTGTAGCTGGTCTTTTAATTGCTAATAGATTACTTTCGGATTTTTTAAGTCAGGAAGATATTGCAAAGTTAGCCACAGAAATAGAGGGACATCCAGATAATGTACTTCCAGCTATTTTTGGGGGAATGGTTTTAGCAACTCATGATGAAAATAAATTTCATTATTCAAGAATTCCATTTGATGAGAACATATGTTTTTATGTTATGATACCGGATTTTAAACTGGCTACAGAAAAAGCAAGATCTGTCTTACCAAAAGAATACAAAGTATCTGACTTAGTAAGCAATTCTGCTAAATTAGGATTGTTAATAGATAGTTTTTATAAAAAGGAATATACTTCATTAAGATACCTCTTAGAGGATAAAGTTCATCAGCCATATAGATTTGGATTGATTAATAGCTCAGAAGAAATATTTAAATTTTCAAAGGAAAATGGAGCCTTAGGTGAGTATATAAGCGGTGCAGGTCCCACTCTAATATCACTGGGCTATAAAGATGAAAGTTTTTTAGAAAAAATGAAAAGAGACTTAGCTAAACTCCCTGATAGATGGAATATAGAAATAAAAAATATATGTAATGAAGGGGCAAAAGTTATTTTATAAATCTTTAATAATAATAAGAATGAAAAAACCAAGATATTTATATTTTCTTGGTTTTTTTATATAAAACTATTTTTTATTAATAATAGAAATAAAAAATGGAAAGTTTAATTACCGTATTTTATTATTGTTTTTCAATAAAAGTGATATTTAATATAAAATCATGATGAAAATGTGTCTTGACGCTATGTCAAAGAAATGCTATAATTATTAAAAGTTGAGTAAGTATAACTATCATATGTTCAGTTGAATCAGCATATTTCGCATTATAGTATACAAAAAAATACTTGTTTAAAATAAGATTTATGATAAAATATTTGTATGGACATATAAAAGAATAGAATAAAAATTTAGATTAAGGAAGATGAGAATTATGATTTCATATTTAGGAGTGGATACAGGATCTACGACAGTTAAAGTTGTTTTGTTAGACGAAAACCAAAACATCCTTTATAAAAGATACGAAAGGCACTTTTCCCAAATTAAAGAAACTTTATATAAAATTTTACAGGATATGGAAAGTATAATAAAGGATAATAAATTGGAAATAGCAATTACTGGGTCAGGTGGAATGAAATTAGCAGAGGATCTACAGATACCATTTATTCAGGAAGTTTTAGCAGGAAGTGAGGCTGTAAAACACTATATTCCACATGCTAATGTTGCTATTGAACTTGGTGGAGAAGATGCTAAAATAACCTTTTTTGAACAGGTTTTGGATCAAAAAATGAATGGAAGTTGTGCCGGTGGAACTGGTGCGTTTATTGACCAAATGGCTAGTCTTTTAGAAACAGATGCAAGCGGCTTAAATGAAATGGCTAAAAACTATAATAGATTATATGCTATAGCATCAAGATGTGGAGTTTTTGCTAAAACAGATGTGCAACCGTTATTAAATGAAGGGGCTAAAAAAGAAGATGTAGCGGCCTCTATATTTCAAGCTGTAGTAAATCAAACTATAACGGGATTGGCACAAGGGAAAAAGATTAGAGGGAATGTAGCTTTCTTGGGTGGACCTCTTTACTTTTTATCAGAGTTAAGACAAAGATTTAAAGAAACTCTGAATTTGAAGGATGAAGAAGTGCTAATACCAGAAAATTCACAGTATTATGTGGCTATTGGAACTGCATTAAATCTAATGGGATTAAAAACAAAAGTTCTAAGTTATTCTGAATTTATGAATAACTATTTTATGATGCTTAATAAAAAAGTGGCATCAGATGTGGAGAAAACTGACCCATTATTTAAAAGTGATGCAGAATATAAGAGTTTTTTAGAAAGACATAAAAGTGCAAAAGTAAGTAGAAAAAATATAGAAGATTATGAGGGGGATGCATATTTAGGAATAGATGCAGGATCCACAACTACAAAAATGGTTTTACTAGATAAAGAAAATAGTATTCTATATTCATTTTATGGAAGTAATAGAGGAAACCCTATTAGGGTAGTAAGAGAAGAGTTAGAGAAGATTTATAAATTAATGGGTGACAAGATAAAAATAAGAAGATCAGCAGTTACAGGTTATGGAGAAGCTCTGATAAAAAATGCATTTGCCTTAGACATAGGAGAAGTAGAAACAGTGGCACATTATAAGGCTGCTAAATATTTTAATCCTAATGTAGATTTTGTAATAGATATTGGCGGACAAGATATGAAAAGCTTTAAGATAAATAATGGAATTATAGAGTCTATTATGTTAAATGAAGCCTGTTCATCAGGGTGTGGTTCTTTTATTGAAACTTTTGCAAAATCATTAAATATACAAGTCGAGGAATTTTCAAAAAGAGGATTAGGAGCACAGGCACCTGTGGATTTAGGAACACGTTGTACAGTATTTATGAATTCAAGAATAAAACAAGTACAGAAAGAGGGAGTATCCATTGAGGATTTATCTGCGGGATTATCTATTTCTGTGGTAAAAAATGCTTTATATAAAGTAATAAGAGTAAGGAATCCTGATGAATTAGGAAAGAACATAGTGGTGCAAGGAGGAACATTTCTAAATGATTCTGTGTTAAGGGCTTTTGAAATGTTACTGGAAAGAGAAGTAGTAAGACCAGAAATATCAGGATTAATGGGAGCTTTTGGATGTGCATTATTGGCTAGAGAAAGAGCTAAGGGTGAAAGCAGTTATTCTACAATTATTGGAAAAGAAAAACTTATAAGTTTTGTACATGATTCTACTACTACAAGATGTAAACTGTGTACAAATAACTGTTTAATGACAATAAATAAATTTGGAGATAATAGAAAATATACTTCTGGGAATAGATGTGAAAGACCGTTAGGAAAAAATATGTCAGAAAATAAAATTCCTAATTTATTTGAATATAAGTATGATAGAACTTTTGAATACTATAAACCTCTTGATGAAAAAGAAGCAGTTAGAGGAGAAATAGGCATTCCTAGGGCTCTAAATATGTATGAAAACTATCCTTTATGGTTTACTATTTTTACTAATTTAGGATTTAAAATAGTGTTATCTGATAAATCAACAAATGAATTATTTGTAAAAGGGATGGACAGTATAGCATCAGATACAATTTGTTATCCAGCAAAAATGACAAATGGACATGTAAAAAATTTAATAGAAAAAGGGACGAAAACAATTTTTTATCCTTGTATTCCATATAATATAAAAGAAGATAAGAATGCTACAAATCATTATAACTGCCCAATTGTAAATTCTTATCCTGAAGTTTTAGATGCAAATATAGATGAATTAAAAGATAGAAATTATCTTTTTCCATATTTACCAATATATGATAAAAAAATATTAACAGAAAAATTATATGAAATATTTGGAGTAGACTATGGAATAAAAAAATCAGAAATGAAAAAAGCTGTAGAAGATGGTTTTGATGAACTTTATAATTATAAAAGAGATATACAAAAAGCAGGAGAAGATGCACTTGAATTTGCTGAAAAAAATAATTTAAGAGCAGTTATACTTGCAGGAAGAGTTTATCATTTAGATGCTGAAACACATCATGGAATACCAGACTTATTAAATTCATTTAATTTAGTTGTATTAACAGAGGATTCAATAGCTCACTTAGGTGAAATAAAAAAGCCACTTCATGTGGTAGATCAATGGACTTACCATTCTAGATTATATAAAGCTGCAAGTTTTGTAGCTAAGGAGAAAAATGTAGAATTAATACAGCTTAATTCATTTGGATGTGGCTTAGATGCTATAACAACTGATGAAGTAAGAAGAATACTTGAAGAGAGTAATAAAATATATACATTACTAAAAATAGATGAAATAACAAACTTAGGAGCTGTAAAAATAAGAATTAGATCACTTTTAGCTTCTATGGATGAGAAAGAAAGATCAGGAGCGGATTTTTCAGCTAATATAGTTTCAGATAAACCTAGAGTAGTCTTTACAAAAGAGATGAAAAAGACTCATAAGCTTTTGATACCACAAATGGCTCCATTTCAATTTCAATTTTTAGAAATGGCCTTAAATATTGCTGGCTATAATACAGAAATATTACAAAATGAAAACAAAAATATAGCAGAAGAAGGACTAAAATATATTCATAATGATGCCTGTTATCCTTCTATATTAGTAGTTGGGCAGTTTATAGATGCTCTAAAATCTGGGAAATATGACTTAGATAAAGTAGCTTTAATGATTTCGCAAACTGGTGGAGGTTGTAGAGCCACAAACTATATTTCATTTTTAAGAAAGGCTCTAAAGGATAATAATCTAGAACACATACCAGTAGTGTCATTTAATGTTGCTGGATTAGAGAAAAATCCTGGATTTAAACTGAGTCCGAAAATATTAAAGGATTTCTTACATGGTTTACTATATGGTGATTTATTAATGAGATTAGTTTATAAAACTCGTCCATATGAAAAGAATCAAGGAGATACAGATAGAAAATATGAAGAGTGGATAAATAATCTAAAGTCATCAATAACAGATGGAGAATCAAAAAGAGCATTTGATGATAATATAAGAGCTATAATTAGGGATTTTGAAAACATAGAAATAATAGATGTAAATAAGCCAAAAGTAGGAATAGTAGGAGAAATTCTAGTTAAATTCCAACCACTGGCTAATAACTACCTTGTTGATTTCTTGGAAAAAGAGGGAGCAGAGGTATCAGTACCAGAATTATATGACTTTTTATTATATACTTTACAAGTAGGAAAACTGGAATACCAGAACTATAAAAAGAACTTAAAGAGAAATATTTTTTCTAGTTTTGCGCTAAAGTATTTACAGGATTATAGAGGTGTTGTAATAAAAGAACTAGAAAAAACAAGGTTTAGAGCACCAAAAAGAATAGAGGATATGGAAAAATTAACAAAAGGGTATATATCTTCTCTAAATAATATGGGAGAAGGATGGCTTTTAACGGCTGAAATGCTTCATTTAATAGAAGATGGTGTGGAAAATATTGTTTGTGTACAACCATTTGGATGTCTGCCTAATCATGTTAGTGGAAAAGGAATGATAAAAAAGATAAGAGATAAAATTCCAAATGCTAATATAATGTCAATTGATTATGATCCAGGATCAAGTGAGGTTAATCAGATAAATAGGATTAGGTTAATGCTTTCAAATGCAAGGGTGTTATAAATAAAAAAATAGATGTTGAAGTTATTGACAAATTTTAAATTAGAATGTATACTCCTAATAGTAATTAAAAGTTCGTTTCATTAAATGATAAAAATTATTAGGAATACGTGCATTATATAACTAAAAAATGGAGGAATGACAATATGAAAAAAATAAAGTTAATATTATTCATGGTTCTATTTACAACTTTTTTAAATGCTGCAACAAAGTTAACAACTTCAGAAATTAAGGATTTAGCAAAACAAGCAACTATCTATGCCTATCCTATAGTAGATAACTATAGAATAATGTATGCACAGGCTATAGATAAACAAAGTCCTGAATTTAAAGCTCCATTTAATCAAATAAAAAGTATAGCAGAAGTAGCGGGGCCAAAAGATACTTCGATTCAGACTATAAATGCAGACACTCCATATTCATACCTCTGGATGGATCTAAGAGAGGATGCAATGATCTTAACTATTCCAAAAATGGAAAGTACTCGTTATTATTCAGTACAGCTAATAGACTTATATACACAAAATGATGACTATATAGGTGTTCGTAAAGATGGTAGTGAGGGTGGTAAATTTTTGATTGTTGGACCTAATTGGAAGGGAACTGAACCAAAAGGTATAACAAGAGTAATAAAAATGGACACAGAATTTGCTTATGCTATTTATCGTACACAATTATTTAATGAAAAAGATATTGATAATGTGAAAAAAATACAAAATGATTATAAAGTTCAAACTCTTGATGAATATTTAGGTAAAAAATCAAAAGTGGCAAAAGCTATAAAGTGGCTCCCAATAAGTAGAGAAGATGAGCAAAAACCAGAAAAATTTTTTAATTATTTGAATCAAATGTTTCAATTTATGCCTGTGTATACTGATGAAAAAGATTTAAGAAAGAATTTTGAAAAAATAGGTATTATAGATGGAAAAAAATTTAATTATTCTAAGATGACAAAAGAAGAAAAAGAAGCAATAAATCAAGGATTTACAGAAGGAATGGAACAGATAAAAGCTCAGATGAAAATTCATTTGGATGTAAAGGAAATTTTTGGAACACATGAGTATTTAAAAAATAACTACTTATATAGAGCAGTAGCTGCATTTGGTGGGATATATGGAAATTCAAAAGAGGAAGCAGTATATATACCATATATAACTAATGATAAGGGTGAATTCTATGATACAAGTAAAAATAAATATACTATGCATTTTTCAAAAGATTCACTTCCACCAGTAAAAGCATTTTGGTCAATAACAATGTATGATGGAAAAACATTGTTTATGATAGAAAATCCATTGAATCGTAATTTAATAAATTCAGCAATGTTACCAAACTTGAAAAAAGATAAAGATGGTGGAATAACAATTTATATCCAAAAAGATTCACCTGGAAAAGATAAGGAATCAAATTGGCTTCCAGCACCTAATGGTCCATTTGCAATGATGCTTAGAACATATTTACCAGAAGAACCTATGTTAAATAATAAATGGAAAGAACCAATACTTCAAATAGTAAAATAATAAATATAAATGCAGAAATTATCTTAGAAATAAGATAGTTTCTGCATTTTATTATTATTAATAAATTTTATTAGTTTAGTTTATATACTAAAATCATCTGGTTTTTTTGAAATAGTACTATATTCTGTCAATTTTAATAATTAATCACAATGTAAAAGCAGGGAATTCAAATACTCTTTAAAACTTAAAATCAATTCTTTAGGGGACAATATTTTAGCAGAAGTTCCAAATTCCAATAAATAATGAGTCATAAAAGGTATTTCATGAGGTTCATACCATCCTTCAATAATAGATTCACTTTCATTTAAATTCATATTAGGATAATGTCTTTTTTTAAATTTTTCGATACCTTTATCATTTAGCAAAACCCTGAAACTCTTCGCTTTACTTGTCTTTTTTCGTAATAAGAAATTATTACGAATATCATAAGCAGAAAGGTCTTGGGCAACATACTTAGATGATAGTTCTACTAATAAAATAGAGTCACATCTAAAAACATAGTAGGTATTTTTTTCTAAATCAATTGAGGGACAATACCAATTTCCATCCATAGCTTGTATTCCTAAAGGCTGTAACCATCTCTCTTGTTCAATATTATTTTTCTTATATACAATTTTTATTACTTTTTGTTCAATAGAATAAAGTAAAAGCTCCTTTAGAAATAAACTATCTTTGTGTTGCTGGGAAGTATTAAAAAAGAGCCTTTCATTCATTTGTTCAATTTGTTTCTTTTTTATATCTGGAATAGTAGTAAATAATTTATTTATAATTGTTTTATATTCTGCATGAAATGGAGTGGAAATAAAAGAATTTAACATCTGTGTTGAAAAAAATATAGCAGCGACCTCATCATCAGTAAAATAAATAGGAGGAAGGAAATTATAATTTATAACCTTATATCCACCATATTTTCCATATTCAACATATAGTGGAACTCCCATTTTTTCTAACGTAGAGATATCTCGTAAAGCTGTACTTTTAGAAATGTTAAATTCTAACATTAGGTCATTTAGTGTAAAATACTTTTTATTATTTATAAAAAATAGCTCTTTATTTAGTCTTTCATCTTTTTTCATAATTCTCTCCTTTTAAAGGTGTCTTATTATGACACCTTTAAATAGTATACTAAATTATACACCAGAAAATCAAATGTTTTATAAATTATAGAATGAGGAAGAAAGGAGCAAAGAGAATGGAAGTAGAAGTAATTGCTAATAATATCAAAATTAATTATAATGTAGAAGGAGAAGGAGATCCGTTAATCTTATTACATGGAAGTGGAGAAGATTATCATATTTTTGATAAAATAATAAAAAAATTAAAGAAAAATTTTACTGTTTACGCTATAGACAGTAGAAATCACGGGAGAAGCTCAAAAACAGATGATTTTACATATGAAATTATGGTGGAGGATATTTATCAGTTCATAAAGAAACTAAATTTAGAAAAGCCTAGTATAGTAGGTTTTAGTGATGGTGCTATTATAAGCCTAATGCTTGCTATAAAATATCCTAATCTAATTAATAAAATGGCACTTTTAGGTCTAAATTTAAAGCCTACAGATTTTAAGAAAAATATGTATAGTTATTTAGTAAAAGAGTATGAAAAAAGTAAAAATCCGTTATTTAAAATGATGTTAGAACAACCCAATATAGAATTGGAGAGTTTGAAAGATGTGAATGTACCGACTATTGTAATTGCAGGAGAAAATGATTTGTTTTATAAAAAAACATTTTTAAATGTAGCTAATACGATGCAAAATGCTATTTTAAAGATAATGCTTGGTCATGATCACAGTAATTATATTATAGATCAAGATATTTTATATGAGGATTTTTTAAGTTTTTTTAATGGGAGCACAAAATAAGAGAATTAAATAATAAATTGAATTAATAAATAAAAAAATATAGGAGGAAAATTATGAGTATTGAATTATCGCCATTTTTATCATTAAATGGGAAAGCTAAGGAAGCAATAGAGTTTTATAAGAAGCATTTAGGAGCAGAGGTATTATTTGTAGTAAATTATAAGGGGTTAAAAAAAATGGATCCTACATTTGAATATATAGATTCTGAAGAGGAATATATAGCCCATTCAGTTTTGAAAATTGGAGGAAGTATTTTAATGATTGCAGATGAGATAATGAGTGATAATAAAGATGAGGTTATTGGAACTAACTTTTCTCTTTGTATTCAAGCAACAGAAAAAAAAGAGGTAGAGAAAATATATAATTCTTTGCTAACAGATGAAAATGTAAAAGTAATTATGCCTTTAGAACCAAATATTTTTAGCCATGCTTACTGCATTGTTAAAGATCCATTTGGAGTTGTACTTCAAATTTTAAATGAAAAGCAACCAGATGTGGAGAAGAAGTAAAAGAGGTATTTGCTAATGAAGTTTGTTTTTTAGATTTTTAAAGTGTAAAGTAAAGAAAAAGGCTGTCTTAAAATAGTAAGTTTTATGAGTTGGATTAAATGTATTATTGATTCAATTTGGAAAATTATTTTAGGATAGTTTTTTTATATTTATAATTGGAATTACTTAATGCTGATAAGTAGGCATGTTTTTTAAATAAATTCAGTATATAAATTTTAGTAACATTATAGATCCTCACGTCGTTTCACTCCTCAGGATGACAAATTGATGGGATTTTCTTACTTTAGAGAAATTCAATTAAAAAATCTATCAACATTTAAAAAACAAAGCCCAGCATTATGTCATTGTACCCAAAGGGCACTTACATGAGCGCTTACGATGTGATAATTTCTATAATGT
>JAGOZX010000004.1:0-12319 GCA_018058425.1 Sebaldella sp. | reverse complement strand
ATTTTCTTACTTTAGAGAAATTCAATTAAAAAATCTATCAACATTTAAAAAACAAAGCCCAGCATTATGTCATTGTACCCAAAGGGCACTTACATGAGCGCTTACGATGTGATAATTTCTATAATGTGAATGGCTTTTAGAGTAACAAAATTGATAAGTTTTTCAATGTAATTGTACTCAAAAATATAGTAACGTTATAGATCCTCACGTCGTTTCACTCCTCAGGATGACAAATTGGTGGAATTTTCTTACTTTAGAGAAATTCAATTAAAAAATCTATCAACATTTAAAAAACAAAGCCCAGCATTATGTCATTGTACCCAAAGGGCACTTACATGAGCGCTTACGATGTGATAATTTCTATAATGTGAATGGCTTTTAGAGTAACAAAATTGATAAGTTTTTCAATGTAATTGTACTCAAAAATATAGTAACGTTATAGATCCTCACGTCGTTTCACTCCTCAGGATGACAAATTAGTACGATTTTCTTACTTTAGAGAAATTAAATTAAATTTATAAATATTTAAAAACAAAGCCCAGCATTATGTCATTGTACCCAAAGGGCACTTACATGAGCAGTTCGATGTGATAATTTCTATAATGTGAATGGCTTTTAGAGTAACAAAATTGATAAGTTTTTCAATGTAATTGTACTCAAAAATATAGTAACGTTATAGATTCTCACGTCGTTTCACTCCTCAGGATGACAAATTGATGGGATTTACTTAGTTTATTATTTTGTTATTTAGCATTTGTTGTCTATTATTTATAACTTACTTTTTTATAACTCTCACAATATAAAGAGAAAAATTAATTTTAAAAAAATTTAATATTATTTTTTTAAAACAAAATAATAAAAATAAAATAAATTTATTAGCAAGTAGGATCAATAAAGAGATATTTTGTTAAACAAAGAAAATTATATGTAAGATATAAAAAATCTCATAGAAAGTACTTACTTCTAAAAGAAAAAATAAGTAAAAAAAATATTATGTTAAAACACAGACATTATAGTAGAGAGCGTAAATGATATTGAATACTTTGACTTGCTAAATAAATATTTAGAATGAATTATATAATAATCAAAAATTTTAAAATTTTAAAATATATTTTAAATTGACAGGGTTAGGTATTTGCTATAGAATTTTAATTAACTTATCAACGCAGATAAAATTATAACGCTATTCTTATATTTAATAAAACAAATCAAATATTTTTTAGATATCAAAAATAAGATATTGAAAGATAAAAAAATCACAATATTTCAAAAGAATAAATATTTTTTATAGGTTAATATATTCATTATAATTTAAATTTTGTGAAAAAAAAGACAAATATATAAATAGGCTGATACATAGAACTGAGAGGAGTGATGTTTTTGGAATTAACGGTTTGCATAGGAAGTTCATGCCATTTAAAAAAATCAAGGGAAATTATTCAATTAATGGAACAGGAAATAAAGGAAAATAATTTAGAAGACAAGGTGATTTTAGTAGGATCTTTTTGTATGAATGAATGCTCAAATCATGGAGTTTGTATAAGATTTAATGAGAAAAAATATTCATTAAATACAGAACAGATAAAAAGTTTTTTTGCTAAAGAAGTGCTTGGTGTTTTTCATAATTAATCAACTTAATTTACAAAAAAATCCTGTATTTGAAAAGTAAGGAGAATAAAAATGGGTTACATAAGTGTAAAAAGTCTAAATTGTAAAAACTGCTATAAATGCTTGAAAGGCTGTATGGTTAAGTCAATAAAATATAGAAATGATAAGGTAGAAGTTATTGATGAAAAATGTATTTTATGTGGTGAGTGTGTAAATATATGTCCTCAAGAAGCAAAAAAAATAATAAGTGATATTGATAAAGTAAGGGAACTAGTAAGAAATAAAAATGTGAAAAAAATAGTAAGTGTAGCACCGTCATATATATCGGCATATCCAGATAAAAATAAATTGGTCTCTGGACTATTAAAACTAGGATTTGATGGTGTAGAGGAAACAGCAATAGGAGCAGCATATGTAACGAAAGAGTATAAAAAATTAATGGATAAGATGGAAATGGAAAATATACTAACAAGTTGTTGCCCTACTGTAAATCTAATGATATCAAAATATTATCCAGAATTAATAAATAGTTTGGCTCCTGTACTTTCTCCAGTTTTAGTACATGGAAAATTAATAAAAGAAAAATATGGACAAGAAACATCTGTTGTTTTTATAGGACCATGCTTATCAAAAATATATGAGATAAATAATGATGTGGATGAAAAAAATGTGGATTGTGCAATAACATTTCAGGATTTAAATACATGGTTTACTGATGAAAATATCGATTTAGATTCTCTTACACCAAAAGAATTTCATTTAGAGTCTCCTTATTCAAGAGTTTATCCAATTTCTAAAGGAATATTATATGATTTAAAAAATATTTTTAGAGATAAAGTTAATGAGGATAAAATTAGTAAATATGATTTATTAAGTGTAAGTGGTCTAGAAAATGTAGAAAATATATTAAAAGAAATTTCAAAAGGAAAAATAAAAAATGTTTTTATAGAGATTAATGCTTGTTCTAATGGATGTGTAAATGGACCAATGATGCCGAAAAATGGAATTTCTGTTTTAGAAGACAGTATTAAAATAAAAAGGTATGCTGAGGAAATTAAAAATAATAAGAATAGGTTTGATAGAAGTGATTTGGAAAAGAAATTTTTTAATGAAAAAGTAGAAGATTTTATTCCAGACGAGGAGAAATTAAAAGATATACTCATGCAAATAGGGAAAATAAAAAAAGATGATGAATTAAATTGCGGCAGCTGTGGATATGACTCTTGCAGGGATAAAGCAATAGCAGTTTATCAAGGGAAAGCAGAACTTTATATGTGCCTGCCCTATATGAGCGAAATGGCTCAAAGCCTTTCTAATGTGACCTTAAATGTGACACCTAATTATATTATAGCAGTAAATGAAGATATGAAGATTAGGGAGTTTAATTTAGCAGCACAAAAATTATTTAAAATTTCAAGAAATGATGCATTAAATAAATATCTATTTGATTTTATAGACCCTTCTGATTTTGAAGAAGTATTTGAAACTCAAAAAGACATAAGAAAGAAAAAAGTAAGATACGAGGATTTAGGGATTACAATAATGCAGACAATAGTATATGTAAAGGAACAGAAAATAGCTATGGGGATATTAAAAAATATAACAGAAGAAGAAGAAAATATAGAAAAAATGTATAACTTAAAATTAGACACAGTTAATATGGCACAAAATGTTATTAATAAACAAATGAGAGTAGCTCAGGAGATAGCAAGTTTATTAGGGGAAACAACTGCAGAAACTAAGGTCACTCTAAATAAATTAAAAAAGTTAATAATAAATGAGGGAAATAATATAAATGAATAGACAAAAATATGTAGATGTCAGTTATAAAAGTCTAAATAAGTTTACAGAGGAACTTTGTGGAGACAGAGTAGAAGTAGTAAATACAGAAGATGGAATAATAATAGTTTTATCAGATGGGCTAGGAAGTGGAGTAAAGGCCAATATATTATCAACCTTAACTTCTAAAATTATTTCTACAATGATGAAAGAGGGAGCAGATATAGAGGATACTGTAGATACTATAGTAAAAACTCTCCCTGTATGCAGTATAAGAAATTTAGCATACTCTACTTTTTCTATTTTACAGATATCTCACTGGGGAGAGGTTTATTTGGTGGAGTTTGATAATCCAAGCTGTATTTTTATACAAAATGGACAGTTAAGTGAGATTGAATATAGTGAGAGAGAAATAGCAGGAAAAAGTATTAAAGAGGCAAGATTTAAAGTTAATGAATCGGATGAGCTAATATTAATAAGCGATGGTGTGGTTTATGCTGGCGTTGGAGCATTACTGAATTTAGGATGGAATTGGGACAATGTAGCAAATTTTGTAGTTGAAAAATATAAACAAGAAAAGACATCAGCAAGGATGACGTCTCTATTATCAGAAGCATGTGCTGATCTTTATATGAATGAACCAGGAGACGATACTACAGTGGTAACAGCAAAAATTATACCTAAAAAAGTGGTTAATATATTTTCTGGCCCTCCAGAGAAGGTGGAGGATGATGAAAAAGCTGTTTTTGATTTTATAGGAAATGAAGGATTGAAAATAGTATGTGGCGGCAGTACAGCAAATATAACCAGCAGAATATTAAAGGAAAAAATAATAACAGAATTAAACTACATAAATCCTAGTATTCCTCCAATTGCTACAATAAAGGGTGTAGACTTGGTAACAGAGGGAGTATTAACACTTAGAAAAGCTTTGGAAATAATAAAAAAATATTTGGATGATCCTACAGAAAAAATAAATATAAATTTAATAGATGAAACTCATGGAGCATCATTAATGGCTAAAATATTAATGGAAGAATGTACACATTTACATTTATTTATTGGGAAAAAAATTAATCCAGCACATCAAAATCCAAATCTTCCTGTTGATTTAAGTATCAAGTTAAGATTATTAGAGGATTTATATATTTTAATGGAGAAAGCTGGGAAAGTAGTAGAACGAAAATATTATTAAAAAGAAGGAATCTATATGGATGAAATTAAAGATGCTGATCAGATAAAAAGCGAGGTCTTAAAAAAAGTAGCAGAATACGCTTTTAAAAATATACTAAAAGAAAAAATAGAAGATATACCATTTGAAATAATATCCGGAATAAAGCCACAATTTAGATGTTGTGTTTATAGAGAAAGAGAAATTATAAGACAAAGAGTAAGGTTATCAATGGGGCAGTTGCCAAGAGATATACTGTATACAGAATTGGAACCCACTCAAGTGGTACATGTGATACCCTGTGCATGTGAAGGATGTCCAATTTTTAGATTTACTGTTACAGATAACTGTCAAAACTGTTTAACCAAAAAATGCGTTAAATCTTGTACGTTTGGAGCGATTACAGCCACTAAAAAAGGTGCGTATATAGATAAACAACTATGTAAAAAATGTGGTAAATGTGTGGAAAGTTGCCCATATCATGCAATTGTAGATATAGAAAGACCTTGTAAAAAGTCATGTCCTGTAGATGCCATAAAAATGGATGGAAATGATATAGCTGTGATAGATAATGAAAAATGTATCAATTGCGGTCTTTGTATAAATAATTGCCCTTTTGGAGCCATTTCTGATGTTTCGATGATGGCAAATGTTATAGATACTTTACTAAATAATAATAATGTTTACGCTATGATAGCTCCGGCAATAGAAGGGCAGTTTGGAACAGATGCATCAGTAGGGGTAATGAAAAACTGGATTAAAAAATTAGGATTTAAAGATGTGTATGAAGTAGCTTTAGGAGCAGATGGTGTGGCATATAGGGAAGCAGAAGAGTTAGCAGAAAACTTTAAAAATGGAAAAAAAATGACTTCATCATGTTGTCCTAGTTTTGTAAATTTAGTATCTAAATATTATGGTGATTTAATGGAAAATGTATCAACAACGGTTTCACCAATGGTCGTTACAGCACGTTTAATAAAAGAAAAAGATCCAGAATCAGTCACAGTATTTATAGGTCCATGTGTTACCAAAAAAAATGAGGCATTGAGTAAGTATATAAAAGAAGTTAATTATGTTATTACTTTTGAAGAATTGGCAGCTATGTTTGAAGCCAAAAAAATAGACTTGTCTTCTGAAAAATACAGTGAGGATACAGCAACCAGTTATGGTAAAGGATTTGCAAAATCAGGTGGGGTTTCAGCTGCTGTATTAAAAGTATTAGAAGAAAAAGGGATTAATGAAGATATAAAAATATTAAAGTGTAATGGAATAGATGAGTGTAAAAAAGCACTATTAATGCTGAAAGCAGGGAGATTAAAGGAAGACTTTATAGAGGGGATGTCATGTGTTCATGGATGTTTGGGAGGACCTGTAAATTTAAAAGGCATAAATGAGTCTAGAAAAATATTTGATAAATATGCGAAAAATCAGAATGATAATATTTTAGAAAATAGTATTTCCAAAAAATTAGATAAAATAAATGTTCATAAAGTAAGAAAAATTTAGAGTAATCTTATAATATTTGAATATTAAAAATTTTATCTAATAACTAAATAGTATAAATTTTGATTTTGATTTTAACATTTTTTAAATTTAAAAAACTTTATTTTTAAATTTTTATATGATACTATAAGTGTAGGGATAGTAATGGGAAAATACTCTTACTTAAAAAATGGTAATTTTATATAAAATGGAGTAAAGAAGATGTTTGGGAAAAAATATACTAAGACAGATATAAAAAAATATATGTCAGCTCATGAATCAGAAATTCATAATCTATATAAAGATAAAAAAAAGATGAATGTTTTTCTAAATAAAGTAACTAATAAGTTTAATAAAATAAAAGTAATGAAAGAAACAACAGTTTTAGTACTTGAAGTGAAGACTATAATTAATATACTAAAAGATTGGATAAGTGGAAATTATACAAGTATAAATAAAAAAACAATATTTATTCTTATAGGTGCTCTTGTTTATTTTTTATCACCATTTGATTTTGTTTTTGATGGTGTGCCGTTTATGGGATATTTTGATGATATGGTGGTTATTTCATATGTATTTAAGCAGTTATTCCATGAAATTGAAAAGTATAAGAATTGGAAATCAGAATCAGATTATGAAAGCAGTGTTTTAAAAATAAATACATAATAATAAATTAAATAAGCTGTCTTACTAAAACGAAAGACAGTTTTTTCTTATTGTACTTATTGTATAAATTAGTAAATAAAAGGACTCACTTATGGTAAAGTATCTATTATAGAATAGAAATTTTTATTAAGTTAAGTAAATTTATAAATATAATAAAACAGGAGTAGAAATGAAAAACAAATTTTTAGTAATTATAATGATTTTAAGTTTAGCATTTATTTCATATGCTGAAGAAATAGGGATTTTTAATATTACAGAAGAAGTAAAAGCAAAAATAACAGGGAATTCATATGATATAAAGGGGCCGGTTAAAATAGAAGATTTAGTCTTAGTAAAGGTGAAATATATTAATTTTAATAATGAAGAAAAAATAGGAAGTATAATAATAAATAAAAAACTATCAAAGGATATTTATGATATATTTAACGAACTTTATGAAGCTAAGTATCCAATTGATAAAATAGGTCTTATAGATGAATATAATAATTCAGATGAGCTCTCAATGGCGGACAATAATTCTTATGCTTTTTCTATGAGAATGAAAACAGGGAAAAATACATATTCAACCCATGCGTATGGATTTGCAATAGACATTAACCCTATCCAAAATCCTTATATAAAAAATAATGTTATAGCTCCAGAGAGTGGAATAGATTATCTAAATCGTAATGATAAAAGAAAAGGCATGATAATCAAAGGAGATGTTTGTTATAATGCATTTAAAAAAAGAGGTTGGACATGGGGTGGAGACTGGAAATCATTAAAAGATTATCAGCATTTCGAAAAAAGTAAATAGAGATTTCTTATATAAAAAGCTAAAGTTATGGAAAAGTAAATTCATAGTTTTAGTTTTTTTATTATAAAAGCTATTAAATTAACATAAGATTTTAAAAAAGTTAATTAATTAATTATATAAAAAAAGAATCTATAATTATATAGTAGAAAAAATAAAAGATTTTTTCTACTAAATTAAGCAGTTTTTTTCAGATTTAAAAACAAAAAAAAACAGGAAAATAAAAGAATAAACTGATGAAAAAGAATTATTATAAATAAAAAATAAATATAAATATGTTGATCAAAAATTCTTAAACTATGAGAAATCGTGTATTTGTAACTTGATTTTAAGATATTATTATGATAAAATGTCTTGATGAATAATATAATATGGAGGAAGATAATTGAAGAAATTTTTTCTAGTACCTTTACTACTTATTTATATAAATTGTTCTACTGCAATAGTAGACTTTAATACAGAAAATAAAGTGGAATTAAATAAGACTATTGTAGAATTAAAAGAAATAGCGAGTAATAATCAATATGAAGAGTTAGACAAATATTTCTTACCTACATTTAAGAACAGCTTTGTTTTAAGACAATTAAAACAATACGACCTTTCAAAATTTAATTTAGTTTTCTCTGAGCCAAGTTTTGAAAAGAATGGTAAAGTCAAAAATGTTATGATAATGAATTATGCATCAGAAAGTATTTATTTTGATATAACATGGAAATTAGAAGATAATGTGTGGAAGGTATTAGATGTATCGGAGAGAAGTTAAGAGAGGAGAATTGAAGAATGTATATTGTCATAGCAATTGCAGTAATAGTACTTCTTCTTTTAGCTTTTTTGATAGGGTATCTTATTAGTAGATCTATTGTAGAGAAAGAGTACAAAAACACATATGGAGAGTTGAATAATTTAAAAGGGGAAATATTCAATGCAAAAAGAGAGATAGATGACACTAAAAAAGAAGTCGAAAAAGAAGTAGAAACTTACAAAAAAGAAGAAATGCTAAAAGTTAAAGAAGAACTATTAGGAATAAAAAAAGAAGCAGATGAAGAAATCAGAGTGATGAAGTCAGAATTTTCTGCAAAAGAAGAAAGATTACTAAAAAGAGAAGAAAATTTAGAAGTGAGATCAGGAAGATTAGAAGAAAGAGAAATTAAATTAGAAGAGCAAAAAGAGACTTTAATTAAAAAAGAAGCAGTTTTAGATGATTTAATTGAAAAAGAAGAAACAGAGTTAATAAGAATATCAGAATTAACTAAAGAAGACGCAGCAGAATTAATATTAAACAGATTAAAAGGTGAATTAGAGCACGATAAGGCTGTAATGATTAGAGATTTTGAGCATAACTTAGAAAGAGAAAAAGAAAGAATCTCTAAAAAAGTTATTTCTACAGCAATTTCTAAAGCAGCAGCAGATTACGTTGTCGATTCTACAATTTCAGTTATCCAGCTTCCTAGTGAAGAAATGAAGGGAAGAATAATTGGAAGAGAAGGAAGAAACATAAGAGCAATAGAAGCAGTTACAGGAGTAGATTTAATTATTGATGATACTCCAGAAGCAGTGGTACTTTCATCATTTGACGGTGTTAGACGTGAAGTAGCAAGAATAACACTAGAAAAGCTAATAGCTGATGGAAGAATACATCCTACTAAAATAGAAGAAGTGGTAGAAAAGGCTAAAGAAGAAGTAGAAGAAAAAATCATGGAGGCAGCAGAACAGGCTATACTAGAAGTTGGTATACCAGGACTTCCAACTCCAGTTTTAAAAGTATTAGGGAAACTAAAATACAGAACTTCTTTTGGGCAGAATATACTACAGCATTCTATAGAAGTTGCACATATAGCAGCTACATTAGCAGCTGAAATTGGAGCAAATGTAGATGTAGCTAAAAGAGCAGGTCTATTACATGATATAGGAAAAGCATTTTCACATGAGCAAGAGGGTTCACATGCTTTAAATGGTGGAGAGTTCTTAAGAAAGTTCTCTAAAGAGAATGAAACAGTGATAAATGCAATAGAGTCACATCATAATGAAGTAGAACAACTAAGTGTAGAAGCTGTATTAGTACAAGCTGCAGATTCTATTTCAGCATCAAGACCAGGAGCTAGAAGAGAAACTTTATCAAATTACTTAAAAAGATTAGAGCAGCTGGAAGAAATAGCTAATAACTATGAAGGAATAGAAAGCTCATATGCTATCCAAGCTGGTAGAGAGATAAGATTAATAGTAAGTCCAGATAAAGTAGATGACGATAAGTCTACTTTAATAGCAAGAGAAGTAGCAAAAGAAATAGAAGAAAAAATGCAGTATCCAGGGCAAATAAAAGTAACTGTTGTAAGAGAAACAAGAGCAGTTGAATTTGCAAAGTAAAAATGTAAGTAAAAATGACGGTTTTTAATTAAACCGTCCTTAATTTTTACTTACGGAAATTTTATTCTGTTAAGCTTAGAAAGGAAACAATACATGAAATTATTAATAATAGGAGATCTAATTGGGGAACCAGGAAGAGAAGTATTATCGAAATATTTAGAAAAAAGAAAAAATGAATTTGATTTTATTATAGCAAATGGGGAAAATGTGGCTGGAGGATTTGGGATCACACCTAAAATAGCAAATAAGGTTTTTAATTCAGGAGTTGATGTTATAACTTTAGGTAACCATACTTGGGATAGAAGAGAAATTTATCCTTACTTAGATGAAAATGAAAATATAATCAGACCATATAACTTTGCAATTGGTGCTCCAGGACATGGATATACTATTTGTAAAAAGAATGGTAAAAAATTGGCAATTCTTAACTTACAAGGAAAAGTCTTTATGCCTCCAATAGCATGTCCATTTTTAGCAGCCGAAGAAATAATTCCAAAATTAAAAGAAGAAACAAACAACATAATAGTAGATTTCCATGGTGAAGCAACATCAGAAAAACAAGCAATGGGATGGAACTTAGATGGAGAAGTATCAGCTGTCTATGGGACGCATACACACACACAAACGGCAGATGAGAAGCTTTTACATAGAGGTACTGCATATATAACAGATATTGGAATGACAGGTGGAAATGACGGTATTTTAGGAATGAATAAAAAAGAGAGTATACAAAAGTTTAAGGATGGACTTCCTGCAAGATGGAGTGTTTGCCAAGATAACATAAGAATAAATGGAATTATAGTGGAAATAAATGAGAGTAACGGTAAGGCAACAAGTATAGAAAGATTAAATTTACATATTAGTGAAGTGTAAAGGAGTAGAAATAAATGAAAATTTTATTATCAAATGACGACGGAATTTTTGCAAAAGGAATTGAAGTATTAGCATTGACATTAATAGGAAAAGGCCATGATGTTTATATAGTAGCACCTGATGAAGATGCTAGTGGGACAGGCCATGGATTGACTATTAACAAACCTTTAAGATATAGACGATATATGATAAATGACAAATTTTTTGGTTATATGGTAAATGGAAAACCAGCAGATTGTGTAAAACTGGCAAGATGGGAAATATATAAAGATATTGAATTTGATTTGATGATAAGTGGAATAAATAGAGGCGCCAATTTAGGAGTTGACTTATTTTATTCAGGCACATATGGAGCGGCTTCAGAAGCTTCATTGTTGGGTATAAAATCAATTGCAATATCCTTAGTAGAACCATTTGATGATGGAGAAAATTTTGATACAGCGGCATCATTTGTTGCTGACTTTATAGAGAAAATAAAAGATATTGATTTTCCAAAATATCGAGTTCTAAATATTAATGTTCCTAATGTGAAAAAGGAAGATATAAAGGGTTATAAATTTACAATTCAGGGAGATAGAAACTATAAAGAAAACTTTGATAAAAGATTCGATCCACATGGAAATGAGTATTTTTGGATAACTGGAAATGCCGTAGAGTATTCTACAAGTCATGATAGCGATTATTACGTACTAAAAGAAAATTATATTTCTATAACTCCAACAAGACTTGATCTAACTGATGGAAAGTTTGGAATACAAATAGAAGAGGAATTACAAAAATGGAATGGTTAAGAGTAAAGATAGAATATTTTTCTGATAATTTGGAGTTAAGTAAAGAAAAAATAGTAAATGTCTTTTCTGATTTAGGAGTACATGAACTAGAATTTCTAGATTATTTTAGTGAAAATAGCTTAGATTTTCATAAGGAGAAAATGACTAGTAGTACTTGGGAGATTACAGGATATTTTCCAGATAATAGATTTATAAATTTAAAATTAAAAATGATTTCTGATAAAATGGAAGAAATATCTGAAACAGAAGAAATTATTTATAATATTTACACTAGTAAATGTAATGAAGATGACTGGAAAAACGAATGGAAGAAATATTTTCATACTACTAAAATTACGGATAAGATTGTAATTAAGCCTTCTTGGGAAGAGTATGAGCCTAAAGACGGAGAAATAATAGTAAAAATAGATCCTGGTATGGCTTTTGGAACAGGAACACATGAAACTACATCTTTATGTATAAAAATGTTAGAAAAATATGTGAATAAAGAACAAAATTTATTAGATATAGGCTGTGGTTCTGGAATACTTATGGTTATAGGTTCTAAACTAGGAGTGAAAACTGTAGATGGTATAGACATAGACTCTAATGTAAAAGAGGTTGCAGAAAAAAACTTACTAGATAATGATGTGAAAAATTATAATGTAGTAATAGGGAACCTTGTGGATGATATTAATGAAAAGTATGATATAGTAGTTTCAAATATACTGGCTGATACTTTAATTGAGTTGCTAACAGATATAGAAAAGGTTTTAAAAAGTGGAGCTAAAGTTATTTTTTCTGGAATATTAA
>JAGOZX010000162.1 GCA_018058425.1 Sebaldella sp. | reverse complement strand
GGATATCAACAGAGATATTCAAATACTAACCTATACTTCCCTCTGTTTGGAGGGGCAAAAGGAGAATACAATGCTATTATTAAAAGAAGTAACAAGAAGAATTAAAGATCTAGAAGAATTCATGTCTGGATCTGCTGCATCTACTGCATTGACAGTAGATACTTTAAATAGAATTTCTAAAGCGCTTAAAAGAAAAGAAGTATCAAAAAAGGAGAAGATCGGTCCATTCCCTACAGAATGGAAAATCTTCGTTGATAGTAGTTGTAGCTACTATTATGGATTCGGATCAGGTAATAAAGGAATGATCCGTATCCATAATAAACAAACGAATCCGTTCGATGGACACGTTTCCGTTTTCAACGGAAACGACATCGATGCGATGGAGGTGTTGCTAGAAGAAGGTAATAGACTGCTTCTAGCAGCACTTATTAGTTAAAAAAAAAAATACTTAG
Source organism: Sebaldella sp. (assembly GCA_018058425.1). GTDB lineage: Bacteria > Fusobacteriota > Fusobacteriia > Fusobacteriales > Leptotrichiaceae > Sebaldella. The sequence goes on along the minus strand of JAGOZX010000162.1, from coordinate 2,659 downwards.
GAGGTAATACAATGGAAAACAAAAACAATGTAACAGCAAACGAGCTGTTACATAAAGTAGAAGTAACAGAAAGCTTAAATGAGGTGATGATGGGTTGTCTAAGAATTCTAGACAACCTATCTAGAACACCAGAAGAGGAAGAAGCAAGTAAAAAACTTCAAGAGGAAATCAATATCCTTCTTGAAGATATGTTGAAATAAAAGAAAATAGATAAGAGAGCTTTCGCCCTCTTATTTTTTTTTTATAAAAATAAAATATATTTACCTATATATTATGTAAGTGTATAGGAAGGATATCAACAGAGATATTCAAATACTAACCTATACGTCCCTCTGTTTGGAGGGACAAAAGGAGAACTAAAATGCTAGAAAAAATTAAGGAAATAGTAACAGAAGACGAAATGTCAAGGATAGATAGAGTAATAGAAGAAATATACTCTATCGACGATCAGAGTAACCACAGTGTCGCTTTCCAATGGGGATTTGGCACTGTATCAAACCACAATGGTAGCGGGTACAATAACCTAGTTATCATTGTGAATGATTTAAACTATGGTGGAGAAGATGAAGCCTTCGCCAGATTTATTCTGGGGAAGGTATTAACTGGTGAAAAAATAGAGGCTCTTGCATTAGAGCTTTTTAAAAATGAAACAAGTTATAAAAGTATACTATGGCCAGAATAGTATACTAAAAAAATATTAGCATGGAGAGGGCGAAAGCTCTCTCCAATATTTAACACTTTTTTTTTTTTATAAAAATAAAATATATTTACCTATATATCATATAAGTGTATAAGAAGAATATAAATATATTCTAAATCTAATCTTATACGATTTCCTATCAAAGATATTTAAAAATTAAATTTACATATCCGATATAGGATAGAAGGAGAGAAAAATGAGAAAATTAATTTTAGTAATTTTAACAGTGACATTAGGGGTGTTGACAATGGCAGTACCGTCATCACCATACAATGGCTTAATATGGTATAAAAATTATACCACATTTGCAGCAGCAAGTAATGACATCCATTTCTATGGAGACTTCGATGGCGATCTATCTAGTATTACATATTCAAAAGAATGTGTGTTATACGATGATGGAGCCGAAAGAACTAATATAAATTTGGAGTTGGCTATGTCATGTACTAACATAGGTAGCAATTATTATGAGTCAGCTATTGTGCAAATTTACGGAAATGACAAAATAAAAACTATCATGGCTAAAATAAATGCTGGTGGTAGAAAATTCGTTTTCCCTAAATTAGCATATTCAGAAACTGATAGCGACTATTCCACAGTGTTTATTTATTATCAATAATAAATACTCAAATGAGAGGAGAATCAAAATGAAAGGTCCAACTATAAATATCTGGATTGATAAAAGAAAATCTTTAGAATGTGCAATGATACGAAAGTATCTTTACAATCATAAAGATCACGTAATAGAAATAAGTAGAGGACATAATAATAAGATACTACCACCAACTGTGTGGGATATCTGTATGCAAAATTATTTCTATATCACACCACAACAAAAAGCATTCTCTTACTACTCTAGAAAAATTCACAATGAAACTTATAGTGAGAGATGCGAAGTGGAAAGGGAGATTGCGAAAATTTTAAATAACAGCAAGGTTAAGACTTTCAAAATAGTTGCAGCTGTTAGAAACGAAGGAGTTGAAGAAACGTATTACCAATACAAACTTGGTAACAAGAATACTCCTTCAAAAAAAATATTACAAAGACTTAAAAATCTTTGCAATAAATTTTCGGAACTCTCTGCAGATTATCATTATAAGATAACTGCGAATGAAAAAGCTATTCTGAAAAGATTAGCTAAATAGTAAATATTTAATTTATATATCGCCATAAATGGTTAATTGGATATCAATGAGTCTTTAAATATACTCATTGTAATATCAAGGTTATTCACTTTCAATACAACGGATAACGGTGACTAACAACAAGGTAGTGTTTATGGAGACCTCTTTATATAAATTAAAACCAGGAATATCTTAATCCTGAATTATTATGAGTTTTAAATGTAACTATAATAATTAGATAGTTAGGATATTGTAACACCTGAGCCTAGATTTCGACGAGGATAGTTCGTAGCAAGGTCAATTGAGCTGACGGACTATCAGGTGAGTAGCCCCAGCATTTCACGTTAAGGGGTCTGTTGGAAAATAATAAGAGAGCATTACGCTCTCTTATATTTTTTTTATTTATTAACTATATTTTTTAATTCATCATTTATTTTAATCATACACTCAGTTAGTATACCATTCATGAATAAAGAATATACCATACGTGATAATGGTGAGTAAGGTGACAGTAAAGCATCTACAGAACGTCCAGAATCGACTCCTGTTGGACGATTCTCATTATCGATAACCTTTGATACTATACCTTTAAGTGCTGTGTTCCCTACAGTCAATTTATCCCCTATAGAGAAGTTCTGTTCTACCTCTATAAAGTATTCTATCAATATCTCTCCTTTATCAACTGTATCTCCGTTTACTTTATTCTTTCTATTATCAGTGAATCTTGTTACATGTTCTATTATTCTATTCTGTTCATACTTAGGAATATCTTTCTCTAAATCAAATGTATTAAATTTAACTCTGTATAATTTATTTATTTTATCCATAAATGTTT
>JAGOZX010000161.1 GCA_018058425.1 Sebaldella sp. | reverse complement strand
AATATAGTGAGAAGTAGGGAAGCACTACCTCATCCCCGACCCTCGCTACGCCTGTGATATTTTTCAAAAATATCAAATCCTTAAAAAATTAGAGGGAGAAAAGAGAGAGATTTCTCTCTACGTTCGAAATGACAAGATAGAGGAGAAAAAAAGAGATTTCTCCTTCCAGTCGAAATGACAAAAATATAAAAAGGATACCCACAAGAGGTATCCCTACAGAAAATAAAGGACATATTCCATATCTGTCTTTAAATATAATTTCTACTCTACCTTATTTTTCAAAGCTACCTCAACAAATGGCTTTATATCAATTCTTTCTCCCATAACTTTATCATTTTCTTTCCAAATATTACTGTCTCGAATATCCTTATAACCAGACTCTACAGCCTCTTTATTTATTCCATACTCTGTTTCCTTTGCCGTAAATATAGCACTTTTCCCAATCGAATATAAGTATCCTTTATCAACTGTAAAAGCCCATGTTTCTCCAAATTCTTCTTTTGTCACCATTTTTCCTTTGGAAACTGTAACATTATGAGTTTTTATATAAAAAGTATTATAATAAATAAACATAAAAACCATCATTAAGCCCAGTACTATTAGTCCTTTTGGAAGCTTATTTTTATTTCTATTCAGTGGAAATCCACAATTTTCACATACTATATCTTCATCTTTATTTCCTTTTTGGCATCTAGGACATATTAACATTGGTATAAATGCTCCTTTCTAAATTTTTAAAGAAAAAAGCCCGAAGGCTTTTATAAAATTTTTGTTTTATTTTTCCAATTCATCAATAAGCTTTTTAGTATAATCTTCCAGTTCTTCCATTTTATCTTTAGCTGTTTTATATACAATCTCCAAACTTACTCCCCAGTATTCGTGAGTTATTCTGTTCCTCATGTCTTTTATGATTCTCCAGTAAGTTCTGTCATTATATACTTTAAGAAGTATTTCCAAATCTATATTGCCTGCTGCTTCTCCTATTATTTCAAATCTTCTTTCCACAGCTAACTGTAAATCCTCGTTATTACAAAATTCTTCAAAAGTTAATTCTAAAATTCTTGACCTAATTTTTTCTACCTGTTCCAACATATCGTTAGCAAAATTTAACTGACTTCTTGTTTTATGCATATAAAACACTCTCCAGAATCTCCTTACGAACTTTTTCAAAATGCTCTTTTACTTGAGGCACCTTATAATTTAAAATATCATTTGTAGCATTTACCAAATCTATTTTTTTATTAAAAAGGTCTTCCAAAAAATACAAAACATAACAGTAATTAAAATAATTATTTTGATTCTCTTCCATCTTAATCAGTATATCAATATCACTTTCTTCCGTAACTTCCCCGCTTACATAAGAACCAAATAATCCAATTTTAGTGACTCCATATTTACTAAAATACTCTCTATTTTCTCTCAATTTTCCTAGTATATATTCTTTGTCCATCTTAGTCACCTCGTTTTCAGAAATTGTATTTATTTTCTAATAAACTTAAATTTTTCAAACATTTCTTTTACTATCTCTTCTATTTCTTCATTAGAAACTTTATTTCCCAGCTTATTTTGTAACAAATTAAATATTTCCTGAGCTTCAACAGAAGTTTTTACTAATTTTACCTTCTCGATATTCGCACCGTGCGAATAATTGATTTTTATCTCATTAAACTGTTTTGTTGTTTTTATTTCTTCTTTAATAGCCTCAACAACTATTTCTGGTTCAATATCCTTTTTCGTAAGTTCTTTAACAAGTCTTACAGGCATTTCAGCAATATACTCTTTCTTTTCTGGATAAATAATAGAAAGTTCATATCTCTTCAAAAAATAAGAAACATTATCTTTATTAAAACCAATATTTTCATACCATTTCATAAAACTACCTGTTCCATAACTTTTTAATTTATCTTGTGCTTGTGATAATATATTTCCTATCTCCAAAGTAGACTTTACGAAAGTCATTTGACTACTCTTGATTTTTTCTTCTAAAACTAATAATTCAGATTTATCTTTATCTACAATATTAAACTCTGTAAAATTAAAATTTGATTTGTAGTTTTGTTCTTCTAATAAATTTCTTCTTCTCTCTAATGGATTTGACATTATTTTTCATTCCTCTCTATAATTTCATCTACTAAATCTAAATAATCCATTGCTGATGTACTTTTTGGATTGAACTCTATAACAGGTTTTCCTTCGCTAGGTGATTTATTTACATCTTCACTGCTTCTTATAAAAGTATTAAACATCTCTTCTGGAAAATATTTTTGAAGTTTTTCTCTCGTTTCATTAAATAAATTTGTTCTAGTATTTGCCATTGTTATAAATACACCTGAAACTTTTAAGTTTTCATTAAGCTTTCTTTTTATCATACTAACTTCATCTAAAAGGTCAGCTATTCCCTCTATAGAATAATAATCCGCTTTTACTGGAACGTATATGTCAGTTGCCACTGTCAAAGCGTTATGGGTTAATGTAGATAATGATGGAGGGCAATCAATTATAATATAATCATAGTCAGGCAAAGTTTTTACTATATCTTTTAAATAATTTTCTTTCCCTGGAAATCCACCAAGTTCAGTATCTATTCTTGACATTTTTATGTTTGTAGGAAGAATATCTATTCCCATTTTATTTATTACAATTTTTTCAAACTCCAACTCTCTAAATTGAGGATAATCAAATTTTTTCAACAAATCATAGACTGTATATTCTAACTCTATTTTATCTATTCCAAGCCCCGTTGTTGCATTTGCTTGAGGATCAAAATCTATTAAAAGAACTTTTTTTCCTTTTTTTCCTAGTCCTACCGCTATATTCAAAGAAGATGTAGTTTTAGCTACTCCACCCTTTTGATTTACTATCGCAATTATATTCATCTGCAAATCCTCCTGCAATTTGTATGTTTTATTTTACCATTAATTATCCTCAAATAAAATAACAATTTACTACTTTTTTTATAAAGTTTTTATTAAATTTAAAAAGGGTCTCTATTTAATTTACTTCTTAATAACTTCTCCTATACCAGTTGACTCATTATAAATAATCTTAATATTTTTATCTTCATATTCCATAAACGCTTTAAATATTGGTGCAATTTTATGAAAGTTTATTTCAATATTATT
>JAGOZX010000160.1 GCA_018058425.1 Sebaldella sp. | reverse complement strand
CAGCAATTATATCTAATACAAAGTTCTTTATTCCCAATGCACACAGGATTAATATTATTACCATTAACTTTCTCCAGTGAGCCTGTCCATAAATCAGAATTTCAGGAGTTACTTTTTTCCAGTTAACTTTATTCCAAAATAAAAGCTTTGAAATCATTATTTATTCCCTTTTAATTTATTATATGGAACCAAAACCATATCATTATTTACCATTATTGAAAATCTTGTGCCTGCCTTTACTTTAATAGTAGGCTGTTGGTTAAGGTCTCTTTCTATAATCATATCTCCTGCACTTTGTAATTTTGATGATGTATCATCTGCTACATTCTTACCTAGTGTTGCTGTTGCTGAAACATCTCCATTTTTTCCTATATCTTTTCCTGCACTTATACTTACTCCTGATGATACGAAATTGAAAATGCTCGATAAAACAATACTTCTTAACAGCTTTAGAGTATGATTATTTACTTTCCCTTTTACTCCTGCCTGTCCTGTTATATCTATTCCTTGCATTGTTTCTAAATTGATACTGTAACCATTAGGCAATATTATTCTCTGCCATATCAGCATTAATCTGTTCTGCCCGTATAAAATGTTGCTGTCGTAAGTTCCATATATTTTTGAACCCTTAGGAATCAGTAAATACTTACCTTTTACACTATCGTATACATCTTGGCTTACTATTGCTGTTATATTTCCTGCTAGATCAGAATCAATTCCCGACATCAGAACTGCGGGTATCAATTCCCCTGTCTTTATCTCGTAAGGACTTGTCGGGGCTGTCAATCCTGAACTTAACTGAAATGTTTTTTTTTGATTACTTGGTGCCTGCTGCTGCGTTCCCGTCTGATCAGTTCCTTGTACTGGTGTTGCCGTTGACTGCTTACTTCCTCTATCAAAAGAAATTGCACTACTTCTTGATTTTTCCGAAGATGAGTTCTTTTCAGTTTGCTGTTTTTTAGTGCTTCCTGTTGAATATTCATCATCAGGTAACTCGTCCATACTATAATATGAGGGGTAATTACCATAAGTATGATTAGATTCATTGTTTTTTGGCATATCTAAGTTAGGTGGTGCTTCATATGTCTGTAAATTACTATCATCATAAGCGAAATAATCCTGCTGATTTCCATTACTTTGATATCCATTATTCAGTTCTTCATCTTCCGATTTTTTATTTTCCAACAAATCTAAATTTATACTGTCTGATGTTTGAACATCTGTTTTTTTCTTTGGTTCTTCTTTTTCCCTACTTGGCATGACTAAATACACTAACATTCCTACTATTAAGACAGCAAAGAAAGGCATTGTTATTTTTTTATTCTCTTTTAGTTTTTCAAATGTACTTTTTTCTTCGATATCATCTGAAAATACATGCTCTCTTTCCTCTACTGATCTGTTTACTACTTTATTATCAGAGGAATTTACATGCTCTCTTTTTTCCGACATTAATATTCCTCCTTTATTGAACTGGTATATATCTGTTATTTGTTACTGTTAAACTCTTTTTCCCCAGTGTGAACTTAAATTTTTTAGCGGTTCTGTGTACTACAATCTCTCCTGTATTTCCCACATCAAATGGAACAAGTGAGTACTCTCCGTCATCACCTTTCATGTGAATAACAGGCATTTCTGGCATATTTTTTTTCATTTTGAAGTATGTCTTAGACCCGTCATCAAAAATCTTGTCAGGGGCGAAATAATACGTTTTATTAGATATTGAATAATCCATGTTGATTCTGTCCGCTGTTACAGCAGTAGTTTGTATTGAATTTTCTGAAAACTTAATCATTTCCGCAGTTTCGGGGTAATTCCACTTAACTAAACTGTTATATTCATTAAGTGTTGAATTTACTTTGATATTGTACAGCCTTTTATTTGTTGTGATTATTATGTTTGTATTTAAGTCTTCCTCTAAAGGCTTTATGAATACAAATGTTGCGTTCTTTGCTCCGCCCTTTGCTTCATCTATCTGCCAGTTTTCCGTATCTCCGCCTGCTAAAAATGTAACCTCCTCATCAGGTGCCAGTTCAAATGTTGTTAGGAAGTCAGGGGAAGCATACACCTGATACACATTATTCTGATTATATGTAAATGTAGTCTGTGTCTTTTTTAATGCTTCATCTCGTCCGCTTATAATCTGTGTACTTGTATTTGATATTTTATTCTCTATTATTTTAGGCGGAGCGTACTCTCTTGTTTCCGTCGGAACGTATCTATCCATGCTACTGGCTGAAATAGATACTATCATTGATAATATAAATATTAGTTTTTTCATTTGATCTCCTTATTTTCAATTTTTTATTCCTAATTTTGTTAATCCGGTTCCTTCTCTTAAATATATATCTCCATTGTATAAATCACAGCTTTGAGCCTGTCTCAACAATTTATCTCCTTCTTTTATATACAATTCTTCTCTAATACAGGCTATATCCTTAACATCTAAACTTTTTATTTTTTCTACTTCTTTTTTATATTCCTTTGTAAAGTTAGTATCTAATATTTTCCAAAGCCAAGAAAGTAAAGTTACTATCCCAAAAATAATTATTCCTGCTGTTACTGGTATTATTGCTACTTTAAGTGTTGCTATAAGTAATTTTTTCATTTTTCAAATATCTCCTTACTTTTAATTCATTATTGCTACACTTATTAAAGAAAGAAAAACCCCTATAAAGAAAGTTATAACTGCCATTCTTACATCATCAAAAAATGCTAAAGCTAAACCACAAAATATTATTGTTATTCCTAATATCATTGTTATTACTAGTTTTTGATCTGCCATTTGTTCTCCCTCTACTTCATTTCAGAAATTACTAAATCCGTTATAACAAACCCAAAAGGATTTTCTACCATCATTTTTTTTGTTTTTACTGGAATAAATCCTGTTTCTATTATTGCTGTATACTTCTTTTTTGTATTAGTATCTTCAAAAGAATTTTGTACTTTTTCCGTCCATATGATCTGATATCTATTTTTGTTCTTTTCCATTTTTACAATACTGTTAATTTCCACCGATACACTTATTTGATTTGTAAGTTTTTCTGTTACCTGATTTTCTTCTAAACTTTTTTTCAATTGTTCCCCGCTATCACGAGTAAAAAAACTCTGTACTGAATCTATATTCTTCTGAT
>JAGOZX010000037.1 GCA_018058425.1 Sebaldella sp. | reverse complement strand
CTGTTAATCAAAGGGTCGTAGGTTCGAGTCCTACCAGGGACGCCATTTTTATTCATCCATTTAGGGTGTTTTTTTTAGTTAACGGATCTTTTTTATGAAGATTTTTATTTTTTCAAGTTTTTTCTTATTGTTTTCTACTTTAGTTCATTTTTCTATTATATTTCGTTTATATCCACAAAATCACCTTATAGTTAGACTTAAATTGAAATGGCGATATCCAAACTATGTTATAAGATAAAATGTTAATATGGGCTAATTTTAGAGGTTCAATTGAGTGCCTTATTAAAGAAACAAGGTAAGAAAATGTAAATATACTAAAATTGACTTTTATTACTAAATAAATAATAGACCATGCCCGATATTTTAAAAAAATCGATGAATGGTCTATAGTTTTTTCTATATTAGTAATTTATTTTTGCAAGAGTCTAGCGTAACTCAAATTTTAAGTTTTATAATATTTTAAATTTATTATACAATGTAAAGTTTTGTTTTATATTGTATTTCATTAAACTGATTTATATTAGGAATGTACTTTCAAAAGTTTTATTTTAGATAATCTAAATTTCCAATAGTTTTTAAAGTAAATTTTCCATTTTGATATTCTAATATGCTTAGGCTAACATTACCAATTGCTTCTCCATTGTATTCATCTGGAGCATACATTTCTAAAATAGTTGGTATCTCACTTCCATGTGACACGACTAATACCTTCCCACCGCCAATAGCTGTTGCTTCTTCTATAATTTGATCCATAGCTGCTTTTGACCTTATTAATATCTGATCATAAGTTTCAGCTGTTTTAGTAGAATCATTTTTAGCTATGGCGTCAGCAATTGCTTTATCATCCATTTTTGATGTAAATTCATCCCATGTTGACCAGTCTTTTTCAAATTTTACGTTAACTTCTTTATATAGAGGTATCCACAAATCATTATCATCTCTACCTTCATAGCCTCCATACCCCCATTCACGTAAACCAATTAACTCAATAATTTCTGGTTTCTTCTTTTCACTATTATTAGCTAAAATTAGACGAGCTGTGTTGATTGCTCTACCTAAATCACTTGAATAAGCTTTAACAAATTTAATTTCTGATAATCCTTTTCCTGCTTGTTTGGCTTGTTCTATTCCCACATTTGTTAATGGAGTATCAGACCAACCTTGAACTTGATTTGTTGTGTTAAACATGGTTTTTCCATGTCTTATAAAATAGATTTCTACTTTTACATTTTTTGATATTGCTTTTGATTGGTTTGTTTTTTTATTTTCACTCAATGTTAAAATTGATAACAAAAACATTAAAATTAATAAAATTATTTTTTTCATATCTCTCTCCTTTAATATGCTATAAATTTTATATACTAATTATCTTATATTCTCATTTTGCTAACCGAGAATAAGCACATTTCCCTATGAATTTAAAAAATCTGATTGTATCAATTTTTGATACCAATAAAATGACTTTTTCTTTTTTCTTTCTAAAGTTCCTTCGCAATTATCATGTTTATCAACATAAATAAATCCATACCGTTTTTTCATTTCACCTGTTGTTGCACTCACTAAATCAATAGGTCCCCAAGTTAGATAACCAAAACATTCTACATAATCCTCTATAACAGCTTTTTTTATTTGTTCAATATGCTTTTGAAGAAATTCAATACGATAAATATCATCAATATTACCATTTTCATCAATTTCATCTACAGCACCTAATCCATTTTCTGTTATTATAATAGGTAAACCATATCGTCGATAAACATAATTTAGTATATATCTTAAGCCAATTGGATCAATAGACCATCCCCATTTACTTTTTTCTAAATAAGTATTTTGTACACCACCAAACAGAGTTTTTTCATCACCTTCATCATCTTCATGATGAGCTACGCTTGATGAATAATAATTCAAACCTATAAAGTCAATTTTCCCTTCTGCAAAAGAATTTTTATCCTCTTCTGTAATCATTAAATTTATACCTTGCTCTTTGTATTCATGCAATTTGTAACTAGGAAATTTACCATTACACATGGCGTCAATTTGATAAAATTCATGTTCATTTTCTTTAAATGCATTCATAACATTAATAGGATTAGAATTAAATGGATACACAGGTGTTAACCCAAAGACACATCCTATTTTATTATTTGTATCAATTTCATGTCCTAGTTTTACAGCTTTTACACTAGCTAAAGTCATATTATATCCAATTGTTGCGAGTGTTTGTTTTTTATTTTTCATTTCTGAATATTTCAATCCTGCAATTATATAAGTGAAAATATCTGATGCTTCAGTTTGGGGGTCAATATGGTTCATCTCATTAAAAGTAGACCAATAATGCACCTTTCCTTTTAAAGCAGTGTACATCGTTTCACAAAACTTTAAATAAAAATCTATTACTTTTCTATTTATCCATGAACCATATTCAGTGACTAAATAAACAGGCATTTCAAAATGATATAAAGTAACAATTGGCTCTATTTTATATTTTAATAATTCATCTACGATATTTTGGTAAAATTGAATCCCCAATATATTTGGCTCGGTTTCATCTCCCTTAGGGTAAATTCGAGACCAATCAATAGAAATACGTAGTGCCTTAAATCCCATTTCTGCGAACAAAGCAATGTCTTCTTTATAGGTATGATAAAAATTGATTCCTTCATGAGAAGGATATATTTTATCTTCTTCAATTGTTTTAGTTATTTCTCTTGGTTTTTCATGAGTTCCCTGCGTTACTAAATCCATGATTCCTATACCCTTGCCATCTTCATTCCAAGCTCCTTCACATTGATGGGCAGCTATGCTCCCACCCCATAAAAAAGGACGTTTTAATATCATAAGTTACCTTCTCTCTTTAAGTCTTTTAAACTAATTTCTAAAATTATTTATCCTATAACTGTGAAACTCACACAATCTCTTGTAACAGCACCAGATGCTGTGGGAATTACATCCAAATAATCTGGTGTATTTGCTACAATAACTATAATTGTTGGATCATATCCTGCTTCTTTAATTCCTGAAAAATCAACTTTTGATAACAATTGACCAGGCACTACCATATCCCCTTCTTTCACAACTGTATCAAAATACTTTCCTTCGAGTTCTACTGTATCAATTCCAATATGAATTAAAACTTCAATACCACCATCAGTTTTAAGCCCTATTGCGTGTTTTGTAGGGAATACAACTGTTACTTCTCCTTTTAATGGTGATACAACCTCATTAGAACTCGGAATAATACCTATACCTTTTCCTAATGCACCTGTTGAAAAAGCTTGATCTTTTATATCCTCTAACTGCACAATTTCTCCTTCTGCTACAGATGAAAAAATTATTTTCTTATTTAGTAAATTATTATCATTTTTTGGAACTACTACTACATCATTTTTTTCTTCTTCAGATGGAATTCCTAAAAAATATGCAGATATTGCTGCCCCAATAAAAGCTATAATAACACTAAGAACCATAAAAACTAAGTTTGAGAAATCTTGGTTTTGTGCATAAGACGGCAATCCCATTAATCCCCAGACAATAGAATAAGTCTTGACTTTCATTAGTCCAGCAAATAATCCTCCAAGACCTCCACCTATTATAACAGCAATAAATGGTCTTCTGTATTTGATAAATACTCCATAAATTGCCGGCTCAGTTACACCCATCAATGCACTGAAACTTACTGTACCAAACAGTTGTTTTTGCTTTACTTCTTTTGCTTTAAAGAAATAACCCAACATAGCACCAGAAACTGCTATATCAGAAATTGTTGCTGCTCCAAGAAAGATAGGGTCATATCCCATTTTATTTACAAAATTTAGAGCAAGCGGCATCATGAAATTTCCAGCACCAAGCATAATTAAGAATGGTTGTAAGGCAGCATATAGCATAACTACAATCCAGCTACCAAATGAATTATTTAACAGTTCAAAGAACCATCCAATTCCATCGCCTATCCATATACCAATTGGACCGAAAAATAACAATGTTACAGGTAAACAGATAACCATAATTAATACAGGATTTAAAAAATATTGTAAAAATTGAGGGATTCGTTTTTGTAAGAAAACTGTAACTTTACCCATAAACCATACAGCTAGAATTATTGGAATAAATGAATTAGCATAAGTTGTCTGAGGTAGCGAAATTCCAAAGATACTGAGTCCTTCGACTCCGTTAATTGAAGTAGACACTAAAGTTGCGGCTAAAGCTACTGCTAAATAAGGACTGGCTTTTAAACGCTTTGCACATGACATGGCAATTAAAATAGGTAAGAAAAAAAATACAGCTTCACGAATTGAATTCAATAGTAAGAAAGTAGAACCTTCTTCTGAAAGAATTCCTGTAATTGTAAATAATGATAAAAAACCTGCAAGTAAACCTGATGCAATTATTGGTTCAATAACTGGTGTCATTGTCTCCGATACCAGATCGAGCATTGCTTTTAAAGGATGTTTCTTTTCTTTAGAAATATTATTATCTTCATTCTTATTTTTTAAATCAAGCATTGAGATTAGCTCAGCATGAACTTCATTTACATGAGTTCCCACGATAACCTGATAAGCTACATTATTAGAAACAACGTCAACTACACCATCTAAAGCTTTTATTTCATCTGTTTTTGCTTTTGATCTGTCTTTAAGTGTAAATCTCAATCTTGTCATACAGTGAACAACACTTTGAATATTATCTTTTCCACCTACCAGTTCTATAATTTTTTTATTAAATTCTTTATATTTCATTTTATTCCCCTTTCAAAATTTGTTTATCTGAGATACGATGAATATGAAGCATTAAATATGTTTCTTCATCCATTGTTAAATTACAATTATATTTTTTTAGAACATAAATTCTTATCTTTTGAACACAGTTATAAGCATCAGCATATAAAGTTTTTATTTGTTGGTTCAAAACTTCATCACTAATGAGAGAATAAGGACTGTTACTAGATACACGTTGAATAAAATATTGAAGATGTGTCATTAATCTCATATAATCTAAAGAATTCTCATCAAATGTCAACTGAAAATGATAATGAATAATAGAGATTATATCCTTTAGAGTTTCCATAGAATGTATTGCTTCATCAAGATTACTTTTACCCTCTTCCATATTTACAAAATGTAATGCAATGGATACTGCTTCATCTATGGGAAATTCAAACTGAAGCTGTTCTTTAATTAAATCCAGTGCATAAATACCAATTTTAAAATATTTTGGATAAAATTTTTTGATTTCCCAAGTCAGCGGACTACGTATAAACTGTCCTTTTTGAGCACGTTTAAGTGCAAATTCAATATGATCTAATAAAGTCAAATTTAAGTAGTCGTTAGATTTTTTTCCTAATTTATCTTCACCATATTTTATGATTTGATTTACCATAGTAATATGATTTGGATCAGAATGAGATAGTAAATAACTAAAATGCTCTAACATGTCATTTGAATCCAATACATAAGTTTTTTCGATTTCATTTTCATATATAATTTGTCCAACTTTTTTTCTAAAAGCTATTCCTTTTGCATACACAATAATCTCATTCTTTCCCCGTTTAACGATAACCACATTGTTATTTAGGACTTGACTTATTTTCACTAAATTTTCTCCTTTCCAAAAAAAAATCTCAAATAAGCTAAAAATATTATTTTTAGTTCATTTGAGTTCTGCCTGCATTTATATCAGTAACATACTCTACAAAAGTGACTACTTCGCCACCTCTAACTTTTTACGATATAAGTATAATATATAAACGTTATTAAGTCAATACCACTAACATAAAATAATTAAATATAAAAGAGTTAAATAAAATAAAGATTACTGTTAATAGGGTAAGTAAATTACCTAGAAAATAAGGAAATATAAATAATAAAGTTATTAATGAAAACTTTAATATCTTCAAAATATTACTGGATTTGAAGTGATATTTCTGATAAAGTAGTTTACTTGTATTATATTTTTGAAAAAATACAATTTATTCATTTAAAGGAGGTATTATGTGTAAAATATTAGAGACAGAAAGACTTATTATTAGAAAGTTATCCCAAAATGACTTTGATGATTTAGCAATAATGCTTAAAGATGTGGATGTTATGTATGCTTGGGAGCATGGATTTTCTGATGAAGAAGTACAGGAATGGTTAAATAATAATATAAAGAGATATGAAGAGACTGGTATGGGATATTTTGCAGCTATTAATAAGGAAACAGGTAAATTAGTAGGGCAAATAGGACTTGTTTTATCAGTGATAAATTTAGAGAGTAGGGTAACTCTCGGTTATATCATGAAAAAAGAGTTTTGGAATATGGGGTATGCTTATGAAGGAGCGAGGGCTCTTATTGATTTTACATTTAATGTTCTAGGAGAGAAGAAGGTTATTGCAGATATTAGACCAGAAAATATTAATTCTGTTAATCTTGCTAAAAAGTTGGGAATGGTAAAGGTTTCTGAATTTATTAAAGTTTATAAAGGAAAAGAAATGGTACATGATGTTTATGAGATTTATATGTAGTGTGAAAAAGACTGTTCTTTATTTGAATAGTCTTTTTTTAGTTATTTTTAATAAAAATATCAAATAGTTATAGGAAAAATGGAAAGAAGTATAATTTAGATCATTAAAAGTGAAGAAAGTTATACTTTTTTTATATAAATTATTCTTGTATAATTAAATTATTATATAAAATACTTAAGACTTATTAGTAGAAATTAAGTTGAAACTACTCACTTTGTGAAGTTTTATAGATTTTTAAAGTATTTAATAATATAGAGAACTATTAGATAAAGAGAAATGTGAAGGAGGAATAAAAATGTATCAGCTAGCAGCTTCAATAATGTGTGCGAGCCAGATGAATTTAAAAAAAGAGTTAGAAGAATTAGAGAAGGCTAAAATAAGTTTACTACATTGCGATGTTATGGATGGAGTATTTGTAAATAATTTAGCAATGGGACCCTATGTTTTGGAAGAAATAAAGGCAAATACAAAAATACCTCTTGATATACATTTAGCTACAATAAAGCCTGCAAAGTATATAAAAATATTTTCATATTTACAGCCAAGATATATTTCATTTCATATAGAAACATCTGAAAATGTCAGAAAAGATATAGAAACTTTAAGAGAAAAAGGAATCTCTCCTTCAATTGCAATTAGCCCAGAAACACCAATAAGAAAAATTTTAGATTATTTATCTTTAGTAGATATGATACTTATGATGACAGTGAATCCAGGCTTTGCTGGACAGCCTTTTAATTATGGTGTATTGGATAAATTAAAGGAGCTGACTGAGTACACTGATCAAATGGAGAAACCTCCTCTAATTGAAGTAGATGGAAATATAAATAAGAAAACAATACCAGTTTTAAAAGAAAGTAAAGCAAATATTTATGTGCTAGGAACATCAGCTTTATTTAATGCAGATAATGGGAGCTATAGTGATAAAATTCAGGAGATAGAGAAGTTATTAATTTAGTATAAATAAAAACAGAGTTTTATAGAAATATACCTCAAAAGCAAGGGAAGGCTTGTAAATGAAGGTGTATTTTTTTCGTGGCTTTCTTTTATTGTATTTAATTTAGAGGAGAAGTAAGTAATTGAATTAAATAAAAAGAGAAAACTATACTAATATTAGGAAACTTATAGAAATATATTTTTATAAATTGTTACAAAGCTTAATTTTGTTTCGGAATATGATAACAAAACTTGATTTATCTTTATATTTCTGCTATTAATATAATTATAAAAAGCAGGAGGTATAAAAAATGAGATCCATAATAGATATTATAAAATCAAGAAGAACAACAAGGGCATTAAAAAAAGATGAACAAATAAAGGATGAAGAGTTAAATGTTATTTTAGAAGCAGGAATTTGGGCACCATCAGGTCATAATTTACAATCAGTATTTTTTACAGTAATTCAAAATAGAAAGAAAATAGATAAGTTAAATGATTTAGTAAAAAATTCAGGAAAAGATTCAAAAGATGAAATAACTCAAAAAATGTGTAATAATACAATGC
Organism: Sebaldella sp.; assembly: GCA_018058425.1. Classification (GTDB taxonomy): domain Bacteria; phylum Fusobacteriota; class Fusobacteriia; order Fusobacteriales; family Leptotrichiaceae; genus Sebaldella. The sequence goes on along the minus strand of JAGOZX010000037.1, from coordinate 20,672 downwards.
TTGATTTGTTTTATGGAGCTCCCACAGTGATAATTGTTTCACATGAAACATGTGCAATTACTCCAGTTGATGATATGGCTGCTGCAACTCAAAATATACTTCTTGCTGCAGAAAGTTTAGATATAGCAAGTGGTTGGAATGGAGTGGTAAGATTATTCTTTAGGAAAATAACAGATGAGGAAAAGGAAGAGTTCGGAATTCCTAAGGATTGTATTCCTCATCATGCAATAATACTAGGTTATCCTAAAGTTAAGGTGATGAATATTCCTCCAAGAAATAAGCAACAAATAAAAATAATAAAGTAAAATGGGAGATCATAATGAAAGCAATAATTTTTTTAAATGGAGAATACAACTATAGTAAGGATTTTTTTGAGAATATTATAGATAAAGATACTGAGATTTACTGTGCTGATGGTGGAACAAATTATTGTTTGGAATATAATTATATCCCTAATTATGTCTATGGAGACTTAGATTCTATTAAACCAGATGTTTTAAAAAAAATAGAAGATCTTGGTGTAAAAATAGAAAAATTTCCTGTAGATAAGGATTATTCAGATTTTGAACTAGTTTTAGAAGAAATCAAAGAAAAAAATTATAAGAAAATTTATGTAGTTGGAGCCCTTGGAAAGAGGACAGACTTTACTATAAATAACCTTTTTTTACTAGAAAAGTATAAAAATATTACAGTTTTATCTGAAACTGAAACTATATTCTATAATGATAAAAGCTTTGTAATAGAAGATATGAAAAACTATAGATTTTCTATGATTTCTTTAGATGAATGTATATCAGATATTACTTTGATTGGGTTTAAGTATCCCTTAGAAAATAGGTACATAGAGAGGGGAAGTTCTATCTTGATGAGTAATATTATTTTAACAAATCATGCAGAAGTTAGATTTAGCAGAGGGAAAATTATAGGGATTTTATGTGAAGAATAAATTTTTTTGAGAATTATTGATACGAATTCTTAAATTATTTTACTTCAATGATAAAAAAAATGGTAAATACTTGTATTTTTAGAAGAAAAATGATAATCTATTAGTTAAATTAATAAAAAGGAGTTGGAAGAAAATGGTTAATTTTAAGTTAGCGTTATTATCAATGTTATTTGTATTTAGCAGTTTAGTATTAGCAGATCAAATAGGAATGACAAGTACTTATACTTCAGTTGTTTCAAAGGATTGTAAGATGGTAACAGGAGCATTAGAAAAAATATATCCAGAAGCTGATGAAATAGATGGTGGGGCAGAAGAGTGTAAGGGGAATAAGAATTGGAGACTAATTGTGCCATTTTTTGATGCGAGGTCTTGGGTTGCATTAACAGATGGGAAAACTGTATGGGATACTGTAGAATATGTTATGAGTAAACCATTTGGACAGTTTCCCAATGTGGGAGAAAAAGTGGAGTGGAGATCTAAAGCAGGAAAACTTCAAGCTATTATATTTCGTATAGAAGCACAAGATGGAGAGACTTTTAAAAAGGTTTCTAGATTGTTTGTTGTGGGACTAGATACAAGTGAACCAAAGTTTTGTGGAATAGTAAAGACAAATGAAGAGGCTAGAAAATTAGCAGATAAAGGTAATTGTACAGGTAATTTAGAAAAAATAGTAATTAAATAGTAATAAAAACTGCCATGACTATAATAAATAGGATGGCAGTTTTTTTGTTTTGATAATAATTTTATGCCATGATAATTAACTATAAAAAATAAAGTAAATAAACAAGTGTATAATCAAAAATCAGTCTAAAACATTAGATCCTAAAGCTGTATTAAATAGAAATAAATAAATAATGCTTGACATAGAACGATCGTTTCGGTATAATTCTATCAATATGTAGAACGATGGTTCTGCTAAAAAAGGAGATGATGTTAATGAAAAAAAAAGCTGGTTTTAGATTAGGTATCTATATTTTTAAAGATGCTGAAATAATTGATTATGCTGCACCCTATGGAATATTTTCAGTTGCTAGAAGGCTGGATCCCTCACTAGAAGCTTTCTTTATTTCAGATTCAAATAAACCCATTCAAACACAGGCAGGATTAACAGTAATACCAAATTACAGCTTTATTGATAAGCCATCGATGGATGCTTTTTTAATTCCTGGTGGATATGGGACAAGACAAGAGATTTATAATAAACAGCTCCATAATTATATAGAGTCGCTGCCTGATGAAACATTACTAACAAGTGTTTGTACAGGATCATGGATTTATGCAAATATGGGTCTTTTAGATGGAATAGCTGCTACTAGTAGAAAAGAAGCAGATAGAATAGAAGCAAGCCCTTTTGGTATTGTTCCAATAGACAGATTGGCTCAACTAGCTCCTAAGGCTAAAATAAGCAGGGCTCGTGTGGTTGATTCAGGAAAGATTATTACAGGAGGTGGAATATCAGCAGGAATGGAAGTTGGTTTTCATTTACTAAGAAGAGCTGGCTATGATGAAGACTTTATTTATGAAGTTGCTAGAGTGATGGAGTATCAAGCTGCTTATGAGGTGTATCGAGAAGATATAGAGTATAATTCGTTATAACCTTAAGTTTATTTAATGAAAAGATATTTAATACCTTCCAAGGCTTTTTTGGAAGGTATTTATTTACATAATTAAAAAGAGAAAAGAATTGTTTTTTGTGATTTTTTAATTATTACTTTTAATATTTTCTAAAATGAGTTCTGCTGTATCTTTTGCATAAATAGCTGATTTTTTATCACCATTTAGATAAGCTGTCACAATAGCACCTTCAATTAATATCAATATTTGCTTAGATAGTTTGTCAGCATTTGGAACATTAGATTTTTCAAAAAGATTATAAATATCATTATAAATATTTTCCTTATGAAATTTTGAGATTTCATATACATAAGGTTTTGTTTCACCAATTTCTCCTGAGCCATTTATAAAAGCACAGCCTCTAAAATTACTTTCATTAAACCATGTATCAAGTGCGTCAAATAAAACTAGTATATTTTCTTTAAGTGAATGTTCATCTTTTATATAGCTGTTAAACCAGTTTCTCCATTTTATATCTCTATTTTTTAAATATTGTTCTATTAATTTATCTTTTGAAGGGAAGTATTTATATAGTGTACTCATGGCTACACCTGCTTCTTTAATAATTTTATCAATTCCAACAGATTGAATACCCTCTTGATAAAAAAGATCTTCAGCAGTGTTCAATATCCTTTCATATGCAGATAATGATTTAGTATTTTCTTTTTCCATTTTATCTCCTTTATAGAATATAATTCTTAGTATTTTAAATAATAGTAAATTATATGATTTTACTATGTTTTTTCTTATTTATACAAACAATATACACCTAATATACATATTGTGTCAAATATTTTTATAATTGTCCTATTTCCAAAACTAAAAAGATTTTATAAATAGAATATGATATAATAATACAGGAAATTCAATTACAAAAGTAGAAACTTAAAATATAAATTTTTTAGAAAAATTAAGGAGATAAAATGAATATAAATTATGATGTAATAGTAGTAGGAGCAGGGCATGCAGGAGTGGAAGCAGCATTAGCTTCAGCAAGGCTGGGAATGAAAACAGCATTATTTACTATTTATATTGATAATATAGCTATGATGTCTTGTAATCCTTCAATAGGAGGACCAGGGAAAAGCCATTTAGTATCTGAGCTAGGTATGCTTGGTGGTGAAATGGCAAGACATATTGACAGCTATAACCTACAGTTAAAGAATCTGAACCATACAAAGGGTTTGGCAGCAAGAATTACAAGAGCTCAGGCAGATAAGTATTGGTATAGAATAAAGATGAGAGAAATCGTAGAAAAACAAGATAATTTAGAATTAATTCAGGGAATAGTTACTGATTTAACAATAGAGAATGGGAAGATAATAGGATTAAAAGATAAATTAGGTGTGGAATATGGAGCAAAAGCAGTTATTTTATGTACAGGAACATTTTTAAAAGGGCGATTTATAATTGGTGATGTTAAATATGAAGCTGGTAGACAAGGGGAACAGTCAAGTGAGGAGCTTTCTGATAAGCTAAGAGAATACGGATTTGAAGTCGATAGATATCAAACTGCAACACCGCCAAGAATAGATAAGAGAACTATTGATTTCTCAAAGGTAGAAGAGTTAGTAGGCGAGGAAAATCCAAGATATTTCTCATACTATACAGAAAAGACTAAAAATAGTACAATGCCAACTTGGCTTACATATACAACACCAGAGACAATAAAAGTAGCAAGTGAGCTTTTAAAGTACTCACCTATAGTTACTGGGATAGTAAGTGCAAAAGGGCCAAGACACTGTCCATCATTAGATAGAAAAGTTCTTAATTTTCCAGAAAAAACAAATCATCAAATATTTTTAGAGCAGGAAAGTATAGAATCAAATGAAATATATATAAATGGTTTTACCACAGCAATGCCTCCATTTGCACAAGATGAGATGTTAAAAACAATAAAGGGAATGGAAAATGCTAAAATAATGAGATATGGCTATGCAGTAGAGTATGATTATGTTCCAGCAAATCAATTAAAACTTACTCTTGAAACAAAGATAGTTGAAAACCTTTATATGGCAGGAACAATAAATGGAACAAGCGGTTATGAAGAGGCAGCGGTACAAGGGTTTATAGCTTCTGTTAATGCTGCGAGAAAAATAAAAGGAGAATCATCAATTGTAATAGATAGAAGTGAGGGATATATCGGAGTATTAGTTGATGATATAATAAATAAAGATACACCAGAACCATATAGAGTTTTACCTTCAAGAGCAGAGTACAGATTGACGTTACGTCAGGATAATGTTTTTTTAAGATTATTAGATAAAGCAAAAGAGATTGGCTTATTAGATAGAGAAAAAATGGAAGAATTAGAAAAGGCAAAAAATGAAATAGAAGAAGAAATAGAAAGATTAAAAGAAGTTATTGTATATCCCACAAAAGAAAATAATGAGGTTTTACAATCTTTAGGCTATGATACTATGAATAATCCAACTCCAGCTTTTGAATTTTTAGCTAGGAAAGAAATGACGTACTCTGAATTAGAAAAATTTATAGAGATAAGAGAACTTTCTAAATTAGTAAAAGAACAAGTGGAGATAAATGCTAAATATAGAATTTTTATTGAGAGAGAAAGAATGCAAATAGAAAAATTTAAAAAATTGGAAGAAATGAAGATTCCAAATGAAATAAATTATGAAAATATAAAGGGACTTAGTAATATTGCAATATCAGGATTAACTTATGCAAAACCTGATACAATAGGTCAAGCTAGTAGGCTTAGTGGAATAACTCATAATGATATAACTTTATTAATTGCTTTTATAAGAATGAAATAGAGATAGAAAAAAATCTTTATAAGGATAAAGTAAGAATATTTTGTAAAGATAACTATAATTGATTTATGATATAATAATTTTTTAAATTAAAAGGTCTTTTAAACAGGCCTTTTTTCATTTATCCATAAAATGTGGATTAAAATTTTACTTTTTTATTAAAGTTAATAAATTAAATTAAATAATTAGAAAGAATATATTACTTAGTTTTATAGGCTATAAGATAAAAAATTTTTATAATAAAGGTTTTCTAAAAAATATTAGAGGAAAGTAAAAAACATTTAATAAAAATAGAAATGCATATTGCATATTTTATAAAATATGGTAAACTAATAAAGTAGTGAAAAATATAACATAAGAAATGAGTATGAGAATAATGATAGAGTTTAATAATGTGAGTTTTTCATATAAGGATAAAAATATAATGGAAAATTTTAATTTTAAAGTTAAAAATGGAGATTTTTTAGTAATTCTTGGCTCAAATGGAAGTGGAAAATCTACTTTAGCAAAATTAATTTTAGGACTTGAAAAAATAAGTTTTGGGGATATTTTAGTAGCTGATTTGAGCGTTAGGGACAAAAATAATATAAGAGAAATCAGGAAAAAAGTAGGAATGATACTACAAAATACAGATCATCAAATTATTAATTCTATTGTAGAAAAAGATATTGCATTTACACCAGAAAATTATGGATATTCTACAAAAGAGATTAATAATATGGTAGATAACGCTTTAGAGATAATGGATTTAAAAGATCTTAGATATAAAAATGTAAATGAATTGTCAGATGGAGAGAAACAAAAGGTTGCAATAGCTGGAGTACTAGCAATGAATCCTGATGTAATTATTTTGGATGAATCCACAGCAATGCTTGATTATATTTCTAGAATTAATATTTTAGAATTCTTGAAAAAAATAAATCAAAAATTAAAAACAACTATAATCTTAATAACTCATAATGTTGATGAAATAAGATACTCAAGTAGGTGTATGGTTTTAGATAAGGGAAAGATCATGATTGATTGCCCTCCACTAAAGATAATAACTAAAACAGAAGAGTTAAGAAACTTAAGAATAGAGGTGCCCCAAGCTGTGGAGTTAGTCTATGAGCTTAATAAATTAGGGGTTAAAATACCATATAAATTACAAATAGAGGAAGTAGCTGAAGAATTATGGAAATTATTTTAGAAAACATAAGCTATAGCTATCCAAAGGCTGAAAGAGAAGCATTAAAAGATATATCTCTAAAGATTATAGAAGGAGGATATTATTTTATAATTGGACAGAATGGAAGTGGGAAGTCTACTTTGCTAGAGATGCTTGCAGGACTTATTAAAGAAGATAAAGGAAGTTATATTTTAAAAGATATTAAAGCAGAAGAAATAGGAATTGTTTTCCAAAATCCAGAAGTGCAGTTTTTTCAAGAAACTGTATATAGTGAACTGGCTTTTGCTCTAAAGCATAGAAAGATAGAAGAACAAGTAATAGAAGAAAAAATTAAGAGATTTATAAGTAGTTTTAATATGGATTTTGAAAAAATTAAGGATTTGTCACCTTATGAATTAAGTGGTGGAGAAAAGAGAAAAATAGCGATTGTAACATTTTTATTATTAGATCCAAAAGTTTTTATATTAGATGAACCAACAGTGGCGTTAGACCCAGTAAGTAGAACAGAATTATTGGAAATATTAAAAAAACTGCAATTAGAAAAAGGAATGACTATAATTCAATCCACTCATATAATGGAGGAAGCGGTGAAATATAGCAATCATGTGGTAGTTTTAAATAACGGGGAAATCATAACGCAGGATAATTCAAGAGAAGTATTTTCAAAAGAAGAAGAACTGAGAACTATAAATTTAGGAATTCCAGAAATTTCAAAATTAGCTGATATAATAAGAAAAAAAGGAGTAAACCTTAGAAATGTAATTAGTGTAGATGAATTAAAAAATAATATTATGGAATTGGTGAAAATAAAAAATGGATAGAGAAGTATTTGTAGAAAAATTAGATATAAGAAGCAAAATAATATTTAGTATTTTATTTATGATATCGTTACTCTTTTTAAATAGAATAAATATTTTTATCAGTATCGCCATACTTATAGTATATATAATAAATGCAAAATTAAATATGAGTAGTTTAGTAAAGCTTTTTAAAGGAATATCACTTATATTATTATCTATAGTTGGATTTAACTATTTTTTATTACATACAGACATTTGGAATATAGTTTTTATGTGTTATAGGCTGATAAGTGTCTCATTTTTGCTACTGGTATTTGTGGAAAATATTAATATATTTGATTTAGGAGATGCATTTGAAAATTTATTTCATCCTCTTACATTATTAAAAATTCCAGTATATGATATAGGAATGATATTTACAATATCTATAAAATTTATATTTATTTTTTTTGAAGAAGTTACAAGAATAAAGAAAAGTCAAAAAGCAAGAGGAATAATAAGAGATAATATGAAGGTTATGGAGAAATTGAAATCCTCTTTAGCTTTATTTTTACCAGTATTTATATGTGGACTTAATCATGCTTTTGAACTTGCAACTACGATGGATTTAAGAGGTTATCAAGGAGGTAATAGAGGAAGGTTAAGGGTTTTACAATATAAAAATAGTGATTATATTTTTTTATTAGGGGCAGTATTTTTATTTATAACACAATTGATTATAAAAATAATATTTTAGAGGAGAGGTTTATGGATAACAAAAGTTTAAAAATTACAATTACAGCAATGGCAGTGGTAATAAATATAGTATTAGGAACAGTTGTTTCAGCAATAAAAATTCCATTTTTATTTATGGATACTTTAGGAACAGTTTTTGCGGCAATTACTTTAGGACCACTTTACGGTGCAATTGCAGGAGGAGTTAGTAATATAATCATGTCATTAGGAAATCCTGCCAGCATGCCTTATGCACTTGTTAATATTGCTGTGGGAGTAATAGCAGGATTTATGGCTATAAAATTTAGGTTTAATATAAAAATAGCAATAATAACTGGAGTAATATTGGGGATTGTCTGTCCATTAATAGGTACACCAATTACAATATTTTTAGGTGGAGGTTTTTCTGGAGGCGCAATAGATGTTGTTGTGGCATTCTTAAGACAAACTGGTCAAAGTATATTTATAGCAACTTTTGTACCAAGAGTATTTTCAAATGTGATAGATAAAATAGCTACATGTATAATTGCGTCTATTATTAAAAATAAAATACCAAAAAGATTATCGTCAAAATTAGAAGAGGTATAAAAAATGGAGAGAAGTAAAAAAATAGTAATTACAGCACATTGTGTACTGAATCAAAATTCTGTTGTTTATCCTTGTGCTAGAAAAATGAAAGATTTTAGTGAAAAAATATCAGGTTTCTTAGAAAAAAACATTGGTATAGTACAGCTTCCCTGTCCAGAAATGAAGATTTACGGATTAAAAAGATGGGGACATGTAAAAGATCAGTTTATGAATACCCATTTTGAAGATGTTTCAAAAGCTTTATTAGAAGATTATGTAAAGCAGGTGAGAGACTATATTGATAATGGTTATGAGATACTTGGAGTATATGGTATAGATCAGAGTCCCTCATGCGGAATAAATGAGACATGTGTTAGTTCTGAATGGTATGGAGAAATAGATACGGCAGATAGAAAAAAAATAGATTCTGTATCTATTATAAAAGAAAAAGGAAGATTTATGGAAATTTTTGAAAAAATGCTGTTAGAAATTGGTATAAAAATAAATTTTTTTAACATATAATATTATAAAAAGCTTTCGCTCTAAAGATAATTAAGAGAAAGCTTTTTTATTTTATATAAATAGGGTAACATTAGTTTCTAATTTTTTTGAATAAATTTGTACCTCAAAAAGAGGAAAATTACTGAAATCAATGTTTACATCTTTTGTGAATTATGAGATAATCAATGTATAAAGAAGAATTTTTAATTTAGGAGGCAAAATGGACGGCAAAATAGTTGTAACTGTAATGGGTGCAGATAAGACAGGAATAGTAGCAGGAATTTCTACAAAGTTGAATGAATTGAGCATAAATATTATAGATATTTCTCAGACAATATTTGAAAATGAAATTTTTGCAATGATAATGTTAACAGAGGTAAAAGATAATAAAAAAAGTATAGGGGATATACAAAATGAGCTTAAAACATTAGAAGAAAGTTTAAAAGTAAAGATATTTGCACAGCATGAAGACATATTTAAAGCAATGCATAGAATATAAGGAGGTTTTTAGAGATGTTATTACTCCCAGATGAGATATTAGAAACAATAAACATGATAAGCATGTATAACTTAGATGTTAGAACTGTTACCATGGGGATAAGTTTACTGGATTGTATTGATCCAAGTGCAGAAAAAACTGCAGAAAAAATATATAATAAAATAGTTAAGTATGGTAAAAATTTAGTGGAATATGCAGATGAGATATCTAGTAAGTATAATGTTCCTATTGTAAATAAAAGAGTATCAGTTACACCAATAGCAATTATAGGAAATTCAACTGATACAGATGATTATACAATATTTGCAAAAGCTTTAGATAGAGCGGCAACAGATATAGGAATAGACTTTATAGGTGGTTTTTCTGCTTTAGTTGATAAAGGATTTACAAAAGGAGATATAAATTTAATAAATAGTATTCCAAAAGCATTAAATAGTACAGGGAAAGTTTGTTCGTCAGTTAATGTAGGATCAACTAAGTCAGGAATAAATTTAGACGCGATAAAAATGATGGGAAAAACTATAAAAGAATTAGCCAATATGTCAGCAGATCAAGATGGTTTAGCGGCAGCCAAGTTTGTGGTATTTACAAATGCGGTTTCAGATAATCCATTTATGGCAGGAGCTTTTCATGGTGTGGAAAATCCAGATGTAGTATTAAATGTGGGAATAAGTGGACCAGGAGTAGTTAGACATGCTTTAGCTCAGGTAGATAAAAAGGCTAAGATAGATGAAATTATTGAAACTATAAAGAAAATAAGTTTTAAAATCACTAGAATGGGTGAATTAATAGGTAGAGAAGTAGCAAATAAGTTAGATATAGAATTTGGAATAATAGATTTATCACTTGCTCCAACACCAGCTGTGGGAGATAGTGTAGGAAATGTATTAGAAGAATTCGGTCTAGAATCTGTAGGAGCATATGGAACGACTTTTGCACTAGCTATATTAAATGATGCAGTGAAAAAAGGCGGAGCAATGGCAGCAAGCAGAGTAGGAGGCTTAACAGGTGCCTTTATACCAGTAAGTGAAGATCAAGGAATGATAGCAGCAGCAAGTAAAGGTTACTTAACTTTAGAGAAGCTGGAAGCAATGACTTGTGTTTGTTCGGTGGGACTTGATATGATAGCAATACCAGGAGATACTACAGAAGCAGTAATATCAGGTATAATTGCAGATGAAATGGCAATAGGGATGATAAATAGTAAGACAACAGCAGTAAGAGTAATTCCTGTACCTAATAAAAAAGCTGGAGAAAGAGCAGTTTTTGGTGGATTATTAGGAGAAATGGATGTTATGAAAATAAATAATTTAGATTGTTCGGTACTTATTAATAGAGGTGGAAGAGTAGCACCTCCAATACAGGCTTTAAAGAACTAAATATATTAGGATAAAAAGAGATCTTGTTTTTAAGGTCTCTTTTTTTGTAGAAAAGTTTTGAAGTGTTGGATAACTAGGCTCTTGGGATTAATTATAAGATTTTCCTTGTATTCCTAATAGCTTTAAACGTTTGAAATCCTCACGTCATTTCATTCCTCAGGATGACAAATTGTATAGGTTCTACTTACTTTTTATGAGTTCTGAAATAAACTGATGAAGTAGATTTTCTTTTTAATAGAAATACAAAGAAGTGAGTATGAAATCTAAAAGTAAATAAAAATAGGATGTCTACTTTTTTGAGACAGCCTATTTTTTATAAGATTTATTTAATCGTTTTCAACTTCCAAAAGAACCATTCTTGCTTTTAATTCTTTTACTTTTCTAGTGTGGTATCTTAGTTGTATTTTTAAAATTTCTAATTCAGTTAATTCTGATTTCTCACTGTGCGAAAACTCTTCTATTTTTTTTCTTGGATTTATACTATTTACTATTTCTATTTTTTGTTTAGTGTCAATATCCAATTTCTTTATGTTTTGAACTACTCTCACAGGCAGATCAATAGCACCTTTAATATTTGTTTCTTGAACTAATTTAAACTTATCTATCATACGGTAAACATAGTCCTTTTTGAAACCAAGATTCTTAAACCATTCTACAAATGATCCAGAATGATAATTTGCCAAAATTTGTTGTGATTCATATAAATTTTTAGCTATTTCATATAGGTTTTTCATCATTTGTTTTTGTGAATTATTTATTATTTGTTCTTTTTGCAGTAATGTCGCTTTATCTTCTTCTTCTATTTCAAATTTTTCAAAATCAAAGCCACTTTTATAAAGATTAATATCACCGTAATTAACGTTTTTAGTTAAAATATCCTTTATAGCCATTTTACTTCCCCTCTTGTACTTCTTCTATATATTCATCTACTAAGTTTCTATAATCTATTGCACCATTAGAACTATTTTTATAAGAAAAGATATCCTGCTGGCTATTTATTGCATTTATTATATCTTGATTTTCTCTAATTGCTACTTTTGAAAACTGTTCTTCATTAAAGAAAGCAGCTAAGCTGTTTTGAAATTCTTTAAATGCAATTGTCTGCATTTTAGCTCTAATCAAGAAGACCTTTCTTATTTTCAATATAGGATTTTGTCTTGAAATATTTTTAGTAAGAGCAAGAATATCTCTAACCCCTGTTAGATCAAGATTACTAGCTTGAGTAGGAATAAATATATCTTGGGTAGTGTATAAAATAGAAGCTGTAAGTGAATTTACAGTTCCTTCTGTATCAATAATAATAAAATCATAGTCACTAAAAAAGTCAGTTATTAAATTCTTCATAATGAAAGTAGCTGAAACTGCGTCCGCATCAAAGTATGATTCAAACTTTGATATTTCATAGTCAGAGACAATAATATCTAAGCCATTTTTTCTATTGATATATTTGTTTATATCCTCTACAAAGCTTTCGTTATATTCTTTTACTAGATTAAATAGAGTATTTTCATTCTCTATACCTAGGCATATTGAAACACCACCTCTTGGATCAGTATCTATCAATAGAGTTTTATACCCTAAATTAGATAACGCATATGCAAAATTAATACTTGAGACAGTTTTTCCAGCTCCACCTTTTGGATTAGCAAAAGTGAGTATTTTCATGAGTTCTCCTTTTTTCTTCTTTTATACTATAAATATACCATAAAGTATACAATTGTACAATAATAAATTCAAGCCAAATAATAAAAAAGGACAGAGCAATAAGAATATGGTATAATTCAAGAAAATGAATTAACTATTTGGAGGGAAAATGATAGGACATATTGTGTTTTTTAAATTTAAAAACTATCCTGAAGGATTAAAAGAAGTAAAAGAAAATCTTTTATCTTTAAAGGATAAAATAAAAGAGATAAAAAAGCTTGAAATAGGAGAAGATTTTAGCAGAGAAGAAAGATCATATGATTTAGCTCTTTATTCTACATTTGAATCAAAAGAAGAACTGGATTCATATGCTGTTAATCCTGAACATTTGAAAATAATTAATGATTATGTAAAGGTTTATTGTGATCATACAAAAGTTGTAGACTATAAAATATAAAGAGTTTAGTGGTATTTACCTGGAAAGGAATATAAAGTGAATATTGAAAAAGCTTTTAAGGGGAAAAAACTTACAGAGAATGAAAAAGCTATATTGAGGTATATTATAGAAAATATTGATATCTGCTTGGATGAAGGAGTAAGAGGAGTGGCTAAGAATAGTTTTTCCTCTACCTCAACAATAATGAGGCTATCTAAAAAATTAGGGTATAGCGGCTTTGTTGAATTGATATATGATTTTAAAAAGGGGCTGCCAATAGATAGAGCTGAAAAAATAAGTATATCTTTTTTTGATCAAATGTCTTTTTATACAAGGAGTAAGAGAGAAATAACTAAATTTTTAAAATTAATTCATAATGGGAAAATAATGACTTATGGAGAGGGGTTTTCAGAAATAGCTTCTTCTTATATGTATAAAAAATTATTTACACTTGGAAAATCAGCTTATTTATTACATGGAATTGATTTTGAAATTCTTCAAAGAAAATCAAATATGAAGTTTGATTTACTTATAATTGTTTCTAAATCAGGAGAGACTCCTCATTGTTTGAAGATAGCAAAATTAGCAAAAGAAAATAATATCACTGTCTGTTCATTTACTGGTAATAATAATAGTCACTTATCAAAATTATCAGATATTTCTTTTACTTATAATGATCTTCATAAATTAGATGATGATGTATATTATCCTAACCCTTTTTTAGGACTTTGTATTATTGGTTTTGAAGAATTAATAAGAAGATATTTTGAAAAATATAGTATTTCTTAATGGAAAGATGAAAACATGTTGACAAGTATAATAAACATGTTTTTATTTTTCTATTTTTTTATGCACTTTTTTTATTATATTTACTGTACTAAAGTAAGATAATCAAGTGAAATGGAAAGGTATTTTTATTTTTATGACCTTTCCAAATTAAAAATATGAGGTATCATTTTATTATAAGTCTATTATTTAGTACAGAAGGAGGAAAAAATGAAAATAACAGTTTTAGGTGGAGGCGGAGTAAGATCACCATTCTTAGCTAAGTCATTAGTAAGTAATGCAGAAAGAGTGGGAATTACAGAAATAGTATTTATGGATTCCAGCGAGGAAAAATTAAATATTTATGGAAAAATAGCTAAAAAAATAGCAGAGAGTATAAATCCAAATATCAAATTTTGGCTTACATCTGATCCTATAGAAGCAATAAAAGATACAAATTTTGTAGTAACAACAATTAGAGTGGGAGAAGATGCAGCAAGAGTTTTAGATGAAAGAATAGCACTGAAAAATGGTGTGTTAGGCCAAGAAACAACAGGTGCAGGTGGGTTTGCAATGTCTTTAAGATCAATTCCTAAAATATTAGAATATTGTGAGCTTATAAAGAAGTATGCAGCTAAAGATGCTTTATTATTTAACTTTACTAATCCATCAGGAATAGTAACACAGGCAATTCATGTTAGTGGATTTAAAAATGTATATGGAATATGTGATGCTCCAAGTGAGTTTATAAAGCAGATAGCGGCACTTCTAGAAGTTCCTTTAAATGAATTATCAGCGGAATGTTTTGGATTAAATCATCTATCTTGGTTTAGAAATGTAAAAGTAAATGGTCAGGATGTAATGGGTAAATTATTAGAACATAAAGATTTATACACTGAAACTGAAATGAAGTTTTTTGAGCCTGAATTAGTGAGAATATCTGAGAATTTATTATTGAATGAGTATCTATATTATTTTTACTATAGAGAAAGAGCAGAAAAAGCAATAATGAGTTCAGATCAAACAAGAGGAGAAACAATACTTGAAATAAATAAAAAGATGACAAAGGAATTAAAGAAAGTAGATATTGATAAAGACTTTGATAAAGCATTTGATATTTATCTTGAAAATTACATGAAGAGAGAAAATACATATATGCAGATAGAGTCAAAAAAAGAAAAAACACATAAATGGAAAAAGGAAACGCTAAGCG
The DNA here is from genome assembly GCA_018058425.1 of Sebaldella sp. GTDB lineage: Bacteria > Fusobacteriota > Fusobacteriia > Fusobacteriales > Leptotrichiaceae > Sebaldella. The sequence goes on along the minus strand of JAGOZX010000037.1, from coordinate 5,652 downwards.
AATATTTGGCTAAGCCAGACAGCGGAGGTTACGCAGGAGTGGCTTTGGACATAATCCAAGCATTCCAAGAAGGTAAGAAGAAAGAAATGGTTGTCTCGGTGCCAAATAATGGAGCTATAGACTTTTTAGAGGACGATGATGTAGTAGAAATAACATGTAGATTTGAAAATAACAAAATTAATCCGATAAAAGTTCCAAATATACCAAAAATGCAGAGAAATCTAATTCAAAGTATAAAATTATATGAAAGATTAACAGTGGAAGCTTCTCTTGAAAAAAATAGAGAAAAAGCTGTAAAAGCTTTAACAGTTCATCCACTTGTAAATTCATATTCATTAGCTAAAAAATTAGTAGATGAGTATTTAGAAGCTCATAAAGAATATGTGGGAGAATGGAAATAGGAGTTAGAAGAATAATATATAAATAAACGGAGGAATAAAATGGAAATAAATGGATCTTTTACCAAAAAAAATATAGAAGTATTTAGATATGATGTAAAGTTAGAGAATATAAATAAAAATATTTGTATTAATTTAGATTCAGAAGTATTTGAACATTTTTTCTTATTGGTAAAAGATCCAAGTAAAAAATTAAGAGCACTTCTTACCTATAAAACAAGGGTAAAGAAATATTATATATCTAAGATTCTTGAAAATACGTCAAATGGGACAATTTATGGTGAACTGCCGTCTGGAATATGGGAATTTATCATTATAAAACCTTATGATATAACTGGAAATTTTAATTTTGAGATTAAAATAGATGAAGTAGAAGAGAAAAGTGGATATGATTTGGAGCTTTTAAAACAGGATTTTGATAAAAAGTATTCTGACGAAAAGAGATGGTATAAGGGCGATTTACATGTTCATAGTACTTACTCTGATGGAAGACAGGATTTTGAATCAATTTATAATGTTGCAAAGAATAAAAAGTTTGATTTTTTATTTTTAACAGATCATACAATAATTCCAACATTATTTTATAAGTCTGATATGTGTATTGTTCAGTCTACAGAGATAACTTTTGATAATGAGGGGCATATTAATGTATTTGGTATAAAAAATATTATAGATTATTCCACTTTTTTTAAAGAAGTGCCTTTTGAGGATAAAAATAAAATTATCAATGAAATATTGGAATTTCAAAGAAAAGAGGGATCTATAATATCTATAAATCATCCATTTCACCCAGAAACACCATTTCATCATGATATTGATTTAGAAAATGTGAGCTTAATCGAAATAATGAATTCGCCGTATTATTATGAAGACATTGATTATAATGGAGAAGCAGTAAAATTTTTAGATTTTTTATGGTTGATGGGTTATAAAATTTATGGAGTAGGAGGAAGTGATTCTCATAAGCCTCTAAAAGATGGAGTGGAAACTGTGGGAATACCAATGACATTTATCTATTCTCATGGACTTTCACCTAATGAGCTTCTAAATGCAATGAAAAAAGGAAATATTTATGTAAGTAAAAATCATAACATAAATTTAGAGATTTTTGGAGAAAATAGAGAAGTTTTACCAGGAGAAGAAGTAAAAGGAATGATAAAGTATAAAGTGGAATGTGATGAAATATTAAAATGGAATTTAGTAAAAAATGGGAAGATAATAGAAACAAAAATAGGAAAAAAAGAGGAATTTAATTTTGATATTTTAGAGGAAGAATTTTATAGAGTAGAAGGCTGTGAGTTAGAAGAGAGCAGAGTTGTTGTGTACATAAATCCAATTTACAATGGTATAAAATTCAATAAAAGAAATACTTGGAAGAAAATAATATCCAAATATTTTTCTTGATACAAATATTTTTATTGGAATATAAGGAGGATTTTTTAAAATGAAAATAATGGGGAAATTACAATCATTTGGTAAGGTTATGATGATACCAATAGCTGCAATAACTTTTGCATCATTTTTTATGGGTTTAGGAGGAGCCTTTACAAATGCTGAGACAATAAAAGGGCTGCATTTATCAGGAATAATAAATGAAAAAACTGGAATTATATATGTTTTTCAAATTTTAAAAGCAGCTGGAGAAGTTGTATTTAAATATTTACCACTTTTCTTTTGTTTAAGTGCGTCATTTGGGTTAGCTAAAAAGGAACAAGGATTTGCAGCATTATCTGGAGCAATGGGTTATTTAGCGTTCCACGTAGTTATCAGTCAAATATTAAAAATACAAGGTCTAACAGCAGATACTACAACAGTTGATTTCTTAAAAGAAAATGGGATGTCTAATATTAATGCATACAGATTTAACTCTTTATTTACCACAGAATTAGGTATTTTCACATATAAAATGTCGATTTTTGGTGGATTATTTGTAGGAATTATTACATCACAAATTCATAATAAGTTTTATAATATAAAACTACCACCTATACTGGCATTTTTCTCAGGAACAAGAATAGTTCCAATTATTACTTTGAGTATAATGACAGTCTTAGGAGCAATAATGGCATTTGTATGGAAGCCAATAGGTTATTCAATTACAGATTTAGGGTTCTTCATTAGAGATAGTGGTCTAATAGGAAGCTTTGTTTGGGGAGCACTAGATAAAGCGTTAATATCAGTGGGACTTCATCATTTGATAACAGTTCCAATAAGATATACTGAGTTAGGTGGAACAGCTTTAATAGATGGTCAGACTTATGCAGGAACTACGAATATTTTTCTTGCTCAACTTGCATCACCTACAGTTCCAAGATTATTAGTGAGAAACTTTTCAGCTGGTAGAATATTATATCAAATGGGAGGACTTCCAGGTGCGGCACTAGCAATGTATCATTGTGCGAAACCAGACAAAAAGAAAGAAGTAAAGGGACTTTTAATACCTGCTATAGTAACTATGATATTATTTGGAGTTACTGAGCCAATAGAATTTACTTTCTTATTTATATCACCAGCATTATTCTTTTTAGTGCATGTACCACTGGCTGGATTATCAGTTGTATTAGGTGAAGTTACAGGTTTAGCAGTTTATGGGACATGTATAAAAGATATGTTTATATCTTTCTTACAACCACAAAAAAATTATATTTTACCATTGTTTTATTTAACACCAATGTACTTTGGACTTTATTATTTCATATTTAAATATTTAATTGTGAAATTTAATATAAAAACTCCAGGAAGAGAAGACAGTGATGAAGAGGTAAAGCTATATACAAAAGATGATTTTAAACAAAAAAATTCAAATTTATTTGAGCAGTCAGCTGGCGGGGCTTCAATAGTGGATACTTCAAAATATAGTGAAGATGAAAAATTGGCTTTAAATATAATTGCTGGATTAGGTGGAAAAGACAATATTTTAGAGATTGGAAACTGTATTACTAGACTTAGAGTCACAGTGAAAGATCCAACAAAAATGGTTTCAGATGAAGTTTGGAAAAAACAGCTTAAAGCATTAGGTGTTATAAGAAAAGGGGATGCGATACAGGTTGTGTATGGAACACAAGTTACAAATGTAATGACTGATATAAATGCAGTTTTGGATTAACAAGAGGAGTTACGATAAATGTTTGATTATGTATTAAGATTAATTTTAGCAGTTGTTGTGGGGGCAATAATTGGATTTGAACGTGAAAAAAGAAATAAACCAGCAGGTTTTATTACTCATACAATGGTTTGTATGGGAGCTTGTATGGTCTCAATAATGCAGTTAATGATATTTGATAACATGATAGATTTAGTAAAGCAGGATCCTTCATTAAAAGAGGTCATAAAAATAGATACTGGGAGGATTATTGCACAAGTAATATCAGGAGTAGGTTTTTTAGGGGCGGGAACAATTATTCAGAATAAAGATAAAGTAAGTGGAATAACTACAGCAGCTACCTTGTGGGTAAGTGCCTGTATTGGCTTAATTATAGGCTTAGGTTTTTATACTATAGCCTTAGTTTCTTCATTTTTTGCAATATTTATATTGGTAATTATGACAAAGTTTGAGAGAAAGTATATTAATAAAAATGAAAAAGTAAAAATGTTGAGAAGAAAAGGTCGCACAACATTTTTGAAAAAAATTAAGCATTAAAAATATTTAAAAGCCACAACTTCAAATTAGTTGTGGCTTTTTTAGTAATTGAAACTTATAAAATACATACTTATTCCCCTAAAAAATCCACAGCAACTTGAGCTAAAATTTCAGAAGAAACAACTGTGTTTTTACTATCAAAAGAAAACTTAGGGTGATGATGCACAGGTGGGTTTTCCATATCTTTTGCAATTCCTAAGAATATAAATGAAGATGGAACTGCCTGTGAGAAATATGCAAAATCTTCTCCACCCATAACAGGTTTTTTCATAGTATCTATGTTTTCATTTCCTAGAATTTTTCCAGCAGAGTTCATAAAGACCTCAGTAGACTTATCATCATTTATTAGACAAGGATAGCCCAGATGGTAGTCAAATTCATAAGAACCATTATAAATATCAGCAATTCCTTTTATAGTTTGTTCCATAAGAGCTGGAACCTGACTTCTAACTTCTTCACTAAGAGTTCTAACAGTACCAGTGATCTCTACTTCATTTGGGATTACATTTTGTGCACTTCCACCATGAATAGTGCAGCAAGATATAACAATAGGATCAATAGGGTTAATTTTTCTACTTACAATAGTTTGTAGCGATAAAATAACTTCTGATGCCATAACTACAGGGTCAATAAGTTCATTTGGCATAGAGGCATGGCCTCCTTTTCCTATAAGCTTAATTCTGATGTTATCAGGGGCAGCCATCATAGGTCCTTTTATTGTAACTGCCTTTCCTTCTGGATACGGTCCCCAAACATGGAGGCCAAAAGCAGCATCTACTTTAGGATTTTCTAAAATTCCAGCATCTATCATAGGTTTAGCACCACCTTGATTTTCTTCAGCGGGCTGAAAAGCAAATTTTATATTTCCACTTATTTCATCTTTAAGTTCATTTAAAATGAGAGCAGCACCTAATAGACCAGCAGCATGACTATCATGGCCACAAGCATGCATAACACCGCTTACAGTGGACTTATAAGGTACATCAGCCTCCTCTTGAATAGGCAGAGCATCCATATCTCCTCTTAATAAAACAGTTTTTCCTTCTTTTTTTCCTCTGATTATAGCTAAAACGCCAGTAACAGCTATATTTTTTTGATACTCTATACCATATTTTTCTAAGATTTCAGTTATTTTTTTAACTGTTTCAAATTCTTGGAATTCTATTCCTGGATTAGCATGAATGTATTCTCTAACTTCCATTATTTCAGCAGAATATTTTTTTGCTAGTTCTTTTATCTTATTTGTCATTTTTATCAACCTTTCTTTTTACATTTATTAAACTATAGCATCAAATCATAAATTCCATAAATATAAATTTTTTATATAAGTATATATTCTTGTAATTAAAGAGAAAATCTTATTCTGCCCAAATACTTGCAGTTAGAAAAATAGGGAGTTTCTCATACCATCCTCTTTTACTTTTCTTTTTTGGAACTAATAAAAATGGTATTATAGTATTAGAATAATTTTTAAAATAATCTTTTGGAGCGGGGTTATAAAGAGTTCCCGCCCATATATATGCTTCTGATACTTCAGAGATAGATTTAGGAACATCTAATAAAGTATTAGAAGCTGCAAATTTACTTTCAAGTGTATTAAGCTTTTTAGAAAAC
>JAGOZX010000159.1 GCA_018058425.1 Sebaldella sp. | reverse complement strand
ACCTATTACTGCGGGAATATATAATTTTATTGGAAGATATGGTACACAGTGGAATAAGTTAATGGCATTTGGGACTATTAGTATAATTCCAGTAATATTGATATTTATATTGTTGCAAAAGTATATTGTAGGCGGTTTGACAGATGGTGCTGTGAAGGAGTGAGGCTTAGTATTTAGGGGGATAATTTATTTTGTGTTTATGTGGAGGATATAATGATGATGGCTGTGCTTATGTGCAAGGTATGTTTTAGATTGCCACGTCACTTTGTTCCTCGCAATGACAGAGTGAAGGGCTATATTTTTATAAGGAATATTATGAAAATGATTGCTTATGTGTAAGGTGTGTTATAGATTGTCACGTCACTTCGTTCCTCACAATGACAGAGTGGTAGGCTATACTTTTTACATATAGATATATTATGATATAAGTTATGGAAATATTACATAAAATAATAGGGTACACTATTAAAGTAATTATTATGTAACTATCGAGATAAGAAAATCCCTCCAATCTGTCATCCTGAGGAGTGAAACGACGTGAGGATCCCAAACGTAAATAACAATAAAAATAAACAATAAATTTCACATATACAAACAAAAGAATAAAAATAAAGGAGATAAATATGAAATTTAGTGACGGATGCTGGAGCAATAAAGAAGGTTATGATTTTTTATTTCCAATGGAAGTAAACTATACAGAAATAAAAGAAAATGAATTAGTTTTATACGCTCCATTTAAAAAAACAGAACATAGAGGAATGACTTTAAACGTTGGAATGATGACTGTTACCTTATCCTCTCCAATGAAAGATGTAATTAAAGTAAATATGGTGCATAATATGGGCGCAGTAAATAATGGACCTGAATATGATATTCATACAGAAAATACAAAGATAAAAATAAATGATAATGATGAAGAAGTAGAATTTATCAGCGGAAACATAAAAGCTGTAATAAATAAAAATAGATGGGAAATGAAATTTATTGATATTGATACAGGTGAAATAATAACTAAAAGTGACCATAAATCAATAAGCTATATAAGAACTCAGTTAGATGAAAATAGATACTCAGGGCATAAGGATATAAGCTATATATCAGAAGAGAAAGAAAAAACATATGTTAGAGAACAGCTATCAATAGATGTAGGTGAACTAATATATGGATTAGGAGAAAGATTTACACCATTTGTAAAAAATGGACAGACTGTAGATATTTGGAATGAAGATGGAGGAACAGGAAGTGAGCAGGCTTATAAAAATATTCCCTTTTATATAAGTAATAAAGGTTATGGAGTATTTGTTAATGAACCAGAGAGAGTTTCTTTTGAAATAGCTTCAGAAAAAGTATCTAAAACACAGTTTAGTGTACAGGGAGAGTCACTGGAATATTTTATTATAAATGGCCCAAGTATAAAAGAGGTCTTAAAAAAATATACAGACTTAACTGGTAAGGGAGCATTACCCCCAGCATGGAGTTTTGGATTATGGCTTAGTACATCATTTTTAACAAACTATGATGAAAAAACAGTAAATGAGTTTATAGATGGTATGAGAGATAGAGATATACCACTTGATGTATTTCACTTTGATTGTTTTTGGATGAAAGAGTTCGAATGGTCTAATTTAAAATGGGACGAGCGAATGTTTCCAGATCCAAAAGCTATGCTTAAAAGATTAAAAGAAAAAAATCTAAAAATTTGCTTATGGATAAATCCATATATTGCACAGAAGTCTTATTTATTTGAAGAAGGAAAAAAACATGGTTATTTGGTGAAAAAGCCAGATGGCAGCATATGGCAATGGGATAGATGGCAGGCTGGTATGGGACTAGTCGATTTTACAAATCCTAAAGCATGCGAGTGGTTTCAAAATAAATTAGAAGAATTAATTGATATGGGTGTAGATTCTTTTAAAACTGATTTTGGTGAAAGAATACCCACAAATGTAGTTTATTTTGATGGATCAAATCCTTTTAAAATGCATAATTATTATACACATATATATAATAAAACAGTATTTGATTTACTAGAGAAAAAATTAGGGAAGAGTCAGGCTGTGGTCTTTGCAAGATCGGCAACAGTTGGAGGACAGCAGTTTCCTGTTCACTGGGGTGGAGATAATGAAGCTACATATTCTTCAATGGCTGAAACATTAAGGGGTGGACTATCATTTGGATTATCAGGATTTTCATTTTGGAGTCATGATATAGGTGGTTTTGAATCAGCAGGTTATACAAGTTCTGGGAATATAGAAATAGCAGATAGTAAAGTAGTGGATATTTATAAGAGATGGACACAGTTTGGATTACTATCATCACATAGTAGATATCATGGAAGTGACCAGTATAAAGTACCTTGGGTATATGATGAGGAAGCAGTAGAAGTAACACGAAAATTTACAAAGTTAAAATGCAGTTTGATGCCATATATTTTTAAAAATTCTATTGATAGTGTGGAAAACGGACTTCCTTTAATGAGACCAATGCTTGTAGAATTTATGGAAGATGAAACATGTCATAATTTAGATAGGCAGTATATGTTTGGAGAAGATATTTTAGTCGCACCTATTTTTAATGAGAATGGAAAAGTAAAATATTATCTTCCAAAAGGAAAGTGGACTAACTATTTAGATAATAGAGTATTAGAAGGTGGGGAATGGCACACAGAAACACACGAATACACTACATTGCCGTTAATGGTCAGAGAAAACACACTAATTGTAGAAGGAAGTATAAATAATACAACTGTGTATAATTATGGAGAAAATCCAATAATACACATATTTGAGCTAGTAGATAAAGCTAAAACAGAAATATTTGATTTAGATGCAAAAAAAATAGCTGATATTACTGTAATAAAAGAAGGTAATAAAATCAATGTTATGACAGACTTAAAAAATAAATATAGTATAATATTAAGAAATATAAGTGAAGTAAAGTCAATAAATAATAATATAATAAAAACAGAGCTTGGAATAAAAATAGAAGTTAATGGTGGAGATTTTGAAATAGAGCTGTAGTTTTTTAATTAAAGAAAGGGTTGAGAAAAATGTATTTAGGGATAGATTTAGGCACTTCTGGAGTAAAGATTATAGCAGTAAATGAAAAGGGAGAAATAAAGGCTTCTGTATCTAAAGAGTATCCAGTTCATTA
>JAGOZX010000106.1 GCA_018058425.1 Sebaldella sp. | reverse complement strand
GAGAAGTAGTAGAGAAAAAATAATAACAAAAATCTTATTTGGAAAAATGTAAAAAAAAATTAAGTAAAGAACTGAATTCATAAAAGGGTCTTTTTATTTTATTATTTATATTTTCAAAGATAAAGTATTAAAAAATAGCATAAAGTAAAAAAATATCATATTAGATGTATTATTAATTGCTAAGGAAATACTGATATATGGATGACTAGAATTTCTTATACTAAATTTACAGATGGATTATGGTATGAAGAGTTTGGAAAAGTTCTTGATGATAAATATACATTAGCAGCATCTGATGACTCACTAAAAATATATGATAAAATAGATCTTATACAAAATGAATCTGACTTTAGAAACGTAATGGGAAGTATGGCAGGAAATGTGTATGCAAACATAAATCATAGAGAAGATGATATATCAAGAGCATTTGAAAATTCACTGGACTTTATAGAGAATTCAGAAAATAATACAAAAGAAAATATAAAGATAAATATAATTGCAGGAAAAGGAAACAATAAAGAGGATGATTACAGAGCAGGAATGACATTAAAGGCTGTGTTTTAAGGATAATCTTATTATGAATATTTTCTTTAAACAATGAATAAAAAAAGACTTGACTTGGAGTTAACTCAAGAGATTATAATTATTTATTAGATTAAAATTATTGAGGAGGAGTAATTAATGAAAAAAATATTATACTTAATGAGACATGGACAGACTCTTTTTAATGTTAGAAGAAAAGTTCAAGGATCATGTGATTCTCCATTAACAGAACTTGGGATTAAGCAAGCAAAAGTAGCAGGACAGTATTTTGAAAATAATAATATTACTTTTGATCATGCATATTGTTCAACTTCTGAGCGTGCTAGTGATACTTTAGAATTAGTTACTAATATGGAATATAAACGTTTAAAAGGATTGAAGGAGTGGGATTTTGGAGTATTTGAAGGAGAAAGTGAAGATTTGAATCCTAAACTTCCATATAAAGATTTTTTTGTACAATATGGTGGAGAAGATGAAATGGAAATACGACAAAGGGTGGCAGATACTCTTTTAGAATTAATAAAAAAAGAAGAGAATGATATTATTTTAGCTGTATCACATGGGGCTGCATGCAGACAATTCATGAGATATTGGGAGCATACAAGTACTGTAGAGCAAATATCTAAAATTAGTAATTGTTGTATTTTGAAGTTTGAATTTGAAAATGATAAATTTGAATTGGTTGAGATAGTTAATCATAGTTTTGAGTAGAGTGGTGTAAAATAAGGGATTATAGAAATTAATAATAGTATTTATTATTTAAAAACTCATAAAAGTGCCTTATTAAAATAAAAAAGTTATAAAAAAACAAAGCAATGTATAAATCCATGGAATGAAAGTACTTAATTTTAATAATAAGAGAAATGATATATTCTTCCTTATTACTAATTTAAAAGCACTTATTACTATAGATTTTTCCGTTGCTTTGCTTTTTAAAATGATAAAATTTGCCTTTTTCTTTTATGAATAAATTTATAAAAAAAATTTTGTATCAATTATAATCCTAAATCATAACTAGCATATTTTACTCCATTATCAATAATTAAAAGATTTTTAGCTGATCCCTTTGGAACCTCATAAGCCAAAGTTTGCTCTACTTTATTTCCAACAGGTAAATCATCATAACTATAATTACTAAAATCACCAATAATAGTAGGTTTTATTAATTGTCCGTCTTTAGTTTCAATTTGATATTGATTAAAGTCAGAACCAGGAACAACCTCTTGAGATATATTTTCTTTCATTAATTTTATAACTATAAGTTCATTTCCTTCTTTTACTTCATGGTAGCTAGATCTAGCAATATCAACACTTAATAATGTTTGAGCTGTTAGAGTTATAACACCTCTTTCACCTTTTTTAAAAAATTTAGTTTCTACAGTTTCAGCTTCATTCTCAGTTTCGGCTTGATTATCTGTATTATTAGCCTTATCCATTCCTCCTATTAATATAGAAAAGAATTCCTTATTATCTGGATTTTCTCTATCAAATACCCACTTATTATCTTTTTTGATCATAATTACTGTAAGTTCTTTTTTGATATACTTAAGGTCTTTTGTTTTTAGGACATCTAAAAAGCTATTATTTATTGTTTCAGCCATGACTTCTTCACTTGCACCTGAGAAAGCTAAGCCCATTAATTCTCTAAAAATATTAGGCAAGTAATTAAATAAGTTTGGAGCTTCTATTGATATTTTGATTGTACTTTTCTCTTTTTCTTCCTTAGTTTCAATTATTTTATATTTTACTTTTTTAAAATGCTCTGAGTAAAAAGACATAGTACTAAAACTATTTTCAGCATTTTCAAAACCTATATCATCTTTCATAGTTTTTACTATTTCTTTAGAATCTCCTGATTGAAGAGATTTCATTACACTTTCAAATGTCTTTTGAGATTCTGGTGCCCCACCACAACTTGTTACCAATAATAAAATTACAAATAAGAATATTTTTTTCATTTTTCCTCCTAATTTTTTCATAAATAAATTTCAAGAACATTTAAATTTTAAAACTTCAAATTATTCCGTCCATACATTATATCTTATTAAACAATTTTTGTAACTTTTATTTTTTCAAAAAAAATCTATCCTATGAAATTTCTTTGAAAACTAAAAGCAATTTGAAAGTTAAAACAAATATTTATCACATTAAAACTGATGTATAATGACTACACAAAGAAAGAAAGTCTTATATAAATATAAAAATTAGACATAACAGATAGAATATAAAATAAATATTCTTAAGAGGTGAAAAATGAAAACAACAAAAAAATCCAATAAAAAAGCAATTTTACTATCATTACTAGGACTTACAGGGATATTGAATGGAGGAGAAATGACAAGAAATAGAGTTGAAAATAAAGAAGAGCAAATAGAAATAGCACTGTCAGAGGAAAGTTTCAGAAAAGAAGGTAAGAGAAGCGAGTTTATCTCTGATGAAGATATGTTAGAATTATTAACTAATAAATTAGAAAATACAATAATAGAATCTAAAAATATCTATGCTTCAAATGTCAAAGTAAAAGAAGAAGAATTACAAAAAAGCCATATTAAGGAAGTAAAAAATATAATTGCAATGAATGTATTAGAGAATGGCTTAGTAAATGTAGAAGAAATCAAAAATAATAGGATGGATTCTGATTTTGAAGACTATATAGACTATGAAGGTATTACAAACTATAGTTATTTAGGAGGAGATGAATCTGAAATAAATTTTACTAATTCTAAAATACATGATAGTAATTTTAAAATTTTAGCTGAAAATTCTAAAGTATCAAACATAGATAAAGAAGATATAGATGAAAATCCCTTTAGTGTGAAAGAAAGAATAGAAAGTGATATAGAGGCTTATAAAAATTATGTAAGTGAATTGGGGATAACTCCAGAGTTGGCCTATCAATATGAAAAAGAACACATGAATAAAAATGAAGAGATTTGGATTTCTCCATTTGAAACTTTAACATTAGAAAGTTAAAATAAATTAGTTTAGTAAAATTACAAGAATGGAAATTTTCTTTGAATTTTTAAATATGATGTAATAAAAGCATCAGGGAAATCCTCCTTTAATTTATATATATTATCAAATCTGCCAGTTTAACAGCTGGTGGATTTTTTATTATTCATTTTAATCATAAGTTTTCTAAAGCTTTATCTTAATTCCTTTTTTTCCTAAATATCTTAAATGTAGACAAGTGTATTTTAAAAAAGTAAAATTTTAATTTTTCTAACCATTTCTTCTTTATGTTTGAATTTTAAATATAAAACTAATTATAATTTTATACTTGTTATATCGTCTTTGAAAATAAGGGTAAAATTCATATAAACCATTGTAAAATATGAAAAATATACTCAAAAATTTGATTTTTTTAAAAAAATGTAGTATAGTAATTACTAACATAATATAGGTGTAAATTAAATTAAATTTAATTGTTAAATGAATTAAAGAATATAGAGAAGAAGAGGAGAGAAAATGAAAAATAAAAAGTTATTAGCTTTCGTACTAGCATTAAATTCAATGTTGTCAGTGTATTCAAATAGCGCAGGTAGTAAATCTTTGACTACAAATTATAATAATATGTACGATAAGTTTATAAAGAATATAAACACGGGAAAGTCAAATGGAGAAAATTACAAACTAATAGAAAATATTTTAAATAAAAGAAATAGAGAATTAAAAGACTTATATGCTCAAGGAGACTATATAGTAAAACCGGAATATTTAGAGTGGCAAATATTTGCAACTGCTTTTTATGCTGAAAGAGGTAATGGAGATAACACAAGTGGAAATGCCAGATATAATTCTAAAACAGAGGGATATTTTGATGAAAATGGAAGATATGTGTCTACCTCAGGAGGGAAGGCTTATAAAGATAAACAACAACCTAAAATAATTGATTTAGGAATGAGCATTCCATTAAAGGAAATAAATAGAGAAGACTTAAATCTAAATCTAGATTTAGCCATAACAAAGCCAACGATTCCTACAATACAAGGAATGGCAAATATAAGTTCTCTAAATGTTCCTGTTTTAGAATTATTTGAATTTAATTTGCTGAAACCAGAGCTAGTTCCAGTAAATCCAGCAACAGTATCTATATTAATTCCATCTTTAGATGCATATATCAATGATGCTAGTGATACCTTATTAGGAAAAAATACTAATATAGGAGCAGGTACACATAATTTAAGTGTTGGTAGTGGTAGACCAGCTAATGCAGCGGGTAATGTTACTCAGGATCATGCAATAATGGAATATAATAGAGCAGGTTCTTATTCTTCAAGTGCTGATAGTATAATGAATATAGATGTCGACAAAAGAGCAGGGATAACAATAGATGGAGAAGTAGGCAGTACAGTTGGAGTAACTTTTACCAGCAATGGAACAATAAATTTAAAAAATGAAAATACTGTAGGATTAGAAATTCAGACAAATGGGGAAAATACAGTATTTACAATAATTAATGCAGGAAGTATATTGGGAACTGGCGAAAAGCAAGTAGGTATGCTTTTTACAGTAGAGCAGTTTAATACACCGAGCACACATGTATTTATAAATAATGGAACAATTAAATTAAATGGTGCAAATTCAGCAGGAATAGCATTACCTGGAAGAGCCGGACAATCATATCTTCATACAGCCTTAAATACAAACAAAATAGAGTTAAATGGTGAAAAAAGTTTTGGTATAGCAGTACCAAGTAATAGTGACTTAAGTTTAGGATCATCAGTAATTAACGATGTTAATGGTGAAATACTGGTAAATGGAGATAAATCAGGAGGTATGGTAGCTCAAAGTAATACAATGAATTCTGATGTTATAAACAAGGGGACTATTAGTGTTAAAGGTGAAGATTCATTTGGAATATATGCAGATAATATGAATTCCGAAATAAGAAATGATGGTTCTATAAATTTAAGTAATAGTAAAAAATCAATAGCCATGAGAAACGAAGGCGGTAGTTTAGTTAATAATGCAAATATTACAATAGAAGGTGGAGAACAAAATATAGGAATGTACTCATCATCAGGAGGAGTACATAACTTTGGGAATATAAATATAAATAATGGACTTGGAAATATAGGAGTAATGCTTAAAAATAGTGGAGCATCAGCAATAAATTCAGGGGATATTATAATAAAAGGCGAAGGAATAAAAGGGATTTTACTAGAAGACTCTAATTTTGTAAATGCAGGGAAAATAGAAATAGAAGGAAATAATGCCTATGGAGCAATTATAAAAGGTGGTTTAGCACAATTAAATGGAACCAAGATAAATATAACTGGTCCTAATTCTATTGGGTTATATGCTATTGGAAAAGTTAATGTTGGCCTTGTAGATGCTTCTGCAACAGATGTTACAGTTAGCAATGGAGGTATTAATTTTATAGCAGAAAGAGATGGAGAAATTATTTTACAATCAAGTAGTAAATTTTCAGTTGGACAAAAGACTCTTGGTTTCTATACAAAAGATAATGGGAAAATAAGTATAGATGATGCAATTGGAACAATAAAAGGCGGGACTACATCAGAAAATAGAGGAACAGCCTTTTATTTAACAGGAAAAGGTACTGGATATTATCCTGTAACTACAATCGCAGATATAGAAACTCTATTGACAGATTCAGGAATAGAGATACGTAACTTAAAGTTAAATATGGAAAGTGGTTCTAGATTATTTTCAATAGAGAATGTAGCATTAAACCTCAGTGCATTAAAAGATATAGATACATCAGGGTTTTCTAATGTGACAATAGTTGGGAATGACTACATAAAAATGTTATTACATAAAGGACTTTTAAATATAGATGAGGTAGTAGATTTAGATGATACGGCTTCAAATTATTCAAGAGTAGAGATGGCTAATACAAGTGTAATAAATAATAATATAATAAAAGGCGGAGGTAATTCACAACAAGGGATGGCTCAAGTAAATGGAACAGGATTACCAAAATCAGCAGTTACATTAACAAATAATGGAGAAATAAATTTAAAGGGTCAGGAATCAGTGGGTATTTATGCAAATTATGGGATAATAAATAACAATAATATAATAGATACACAAGGTAAGAAGTCATTTGGGATATTTGGTGTAAATGGAACAGATATAGTAACAGCAGCAGGAAGTATTATAAAAGCAGGAGATGAAGGAGCAGGAATAGTAGCTCAAAGTTATGTTTTAGACCCTGTTACAGGAACAATTGTAAACAGTACTTATGGAGATGGGACATTTAAGATAGATCATAGTGGTGAAGTAATAATGTCAGCAGGGTCAAATTCATTTGGAATTTATGCAGATAATAATGATACAAATGTTTTAACTAACACTGCTACTAGAATAGTAAATTTAAACGTTGGTTCAATGATAGATATGAGTGGGACAACAAAAGGAACCGCATTATTTGCTAAAAAATCAACTGTAAATACTGTAGGAGACATGAAGATAGGAACAGATGGAATAGGAATTTATGCAAAAGACAGTAATGTAAACTTAACTGGAGGAACAATGGATATTCTAGGTTCAGGTTCAACAGGAATATTCTTAGATGGAACTTCAAATTTAGCTGCAACTAGTGGAGTAATAAATGTGAAAGCAGATAATACAACAGTCTTTTTCATAAATTCATTGGCAACAACAACAACAGGAATAGAAAATATACAAATAAATGTAGACCCAAATTTAAAAATGACACTAGCAAATGTAAAAAACACTAACTTTAAATATGATGGAACATTAAATGGTGCAGGAAAAGGCTCGGTGTTAATAGCAGGGGAAAATTCAGCAATAATGTTAGACACAAATGGAAATATGGGTTCAACATATGAAAATGTAGTAGGGCTTGCAACTAAAGGTGGAAGTGCAGTAAATAGAGGGAACTTAAATCTAACAGGAATAAATTCAATAGGGCTTTATACAGAGAATGCAAATGCAGTAAATGAAGGAAATGTAATTTTAGGAGCAAATGGTGTAGGAGTCTATAATGAAAACGGAACAGTTATTAATATTTCAGGTAAAATTGAAACAGGAACAAATGGAATAGGAATATTTGGGGCAGATTCTACAAGTATGACTAACAACACATTAATAACTAGTGCTGGAGATTCTGCAATAGGAATCTATTCAGAAGGAGATATAACAGGAACAACAATAAAAAATGATATCTCAGGATTAATAGACTTGTCAGGATCAAATACACTAGGAATTTATACAACAGGGACTCAAGCCAAAAATGTAATAAATGATGGAGAAATAAAAATAGGAGATTCGCTAGAGATAAATAAACCAAGTATAGGAATATACAATAATATTTTAGGAAGTACAATTCAAAACAATGGAACTGTAACCCTAGGAAAGGGTTCATTAGGAATCTATGACAAAGGTGGACAAGTAACAGAAAATGGAATACTAAATATCGGAGAAAAAGGAACGGGTATACTTTCAGAGAATGGAAGTGTTAATATAACTTCAAATTCTGTGATGAATATAGCAGGGAATGAAACAGTAGGAGTTTATGGAAAAAATAATACATCAATAACAAATGCTTCATCAAATATAACATTAGGAAATGGAAGTTATGGTTTTGTACTAGAAACGGGTTCAAACTTGACAAATATAGGATCAGTAACATTGGGAGATAATAGTGTATTAGTTTATGGAAAAGGCGCAGGAACAATAACAAGCTCTAATACTGCTTCTATAATTGCTACAGGATCAGATAATATAATGTTTTATACGATAGATGGTGGAAGAGTAGAAAATAAGTCATCAATAACAGCAGACACAGGAACAGGGAATATAGGTATTTATAATAAAGGTGGAAGTATTGAGAATGAAGGGAATATTTCATTAGGAGATTCAGTATTAGTATATAATGGAGGAACAGTAGATCCAAATTCTAGTAAATATTCAGTAGGAGTATATGGAGAAAAATCGGCAGTAGTAAATAAAGGAGATATCTCATTAGGAGCTGACGCAGTGGGAGTATATGTGAAAGATAATACTGTAATTGCAAAAAACTACGGAAAAATAACTGCTGGAAGTTTATCATCACCAAAAGCAGGAGCAATAGGAATATTTGCAGATGGTGGAGTAGGGATAGAAAACTTTGGAGATATAACATTATTTGGAGAGAAATCAATAGGAATAGCAGGAAGAAATGCAGGAAGTATAATTAACCATGGAACACTGAGTATAACAGGAGCAGATTCAATAGGAATTTATGGGACACTAAACACAACAGTTGAAAATAAAGGTACAATAAATATATCAGGAGCAGATAGTGTAGGAATAGTAGCACCAAGCGGGAAGCTAATAAATGAAGGAATAATCCACTATACAAATGGAGCATCTGCATCTAGTGAGCAAGCTGGTTATCCATTACCAGAGCTAATAAATATGGGATTAATAAAAGTAGATGGTCATTTTAGCAATGAGGGAATGGATATATCACTAAAACCAAATTTAGATACACTGGTATCGTCAACAATACCAGGGGTAGACTTTATAATGAATAGTGGTAGTATCTCAGCAAATAGTATGACAATAACAGATACAGTAAAAGTACTACCTGATTTTTCACAGGGGACAAATGCAAATGTATATAAATTAGAAAATGTATTTATGACAAGTACAGGACAAGTAACATCATCAAATGGGAAAATACCAGTAGTAAGTAAATCATTAACTTGGGAAGCAACTCCAAAAGTAAATGATGAAGGAAATGTAGATATCTATATGCAAAAATTAGCTTATGAAAACTTTACAGATGGTTTATGGTATGAAGATTTTGGAAAAGCATTAGATGAAAAATATGCTGGTTCAACAGGAGAAGCAGGAAGTATATTTGATAAAATAGATTTAATAGAAGAAGAAAGTGATTTTAGGCATGTAATGGCTAGTTTAGCAGGAAATGTATACGCTAATATGAACCAAAGACAGGATGATATATCGAGAGCATTTGATAGTTCACTTAGCTTAATGGAAAATTCAAAAAATAATACAAAAGAGAATGTAAAAGTAAATATAATAGCAGGAAGAGGAAGAACAAAAGAGGATACAGATGGAGTAGTAGGTTATGATTATACAACAACAGGGGTATTAGCCTTAAGAGAAGTCGAGCGAACTTATAGACACACGTTTGGTTATTCGCTAGGATATTTACATACAGGATTTGAATTTAAGGATGGAAATGATAGTGAAGAGTGGGCAGATACAATCCAGTTAGGGTTACATAGTAAATATGATATAAATGACTGGGTATTGAAAAATAATATAACAGGAAGAGTAAGTATTCATAATATAGATAGAAACATAGACTGGCCTTCACCAACAGGAAGATCAGAATTAAATGGAACTTATGAAACTTATAGTATTTCAAGTGATAATAGATTAGGGAAAGAATTATCATTAGGGAAAAATGGGAGTATAACACCATACGGAGGAATAAAAGCAACTTACATAACAAGACCGACATTTAGTGAAAAAGGATTAGAATCGCTAGAAGTGGAAGGTAATGATGCATGGAGTGTAAAACCAAGAGCAGGGATAGAACTAAAAGGTTCTATGCCACTAGGAGCAACAACGGCTTGGCAGTTAAAAGGAGCTCTAGATGTATCATATGAATATGAGTTGGCAAATTTAAATGAGAGAGAAAGTGCAAGACTAACAAAGATAGAAGATAACTATCATAATTTATCAAAACCAGAAAAGGAAAAAGGTACATTAAGAACAAGAGCAGAATTAGGAGTAGAGATAGAAGATAGATATGGAATATTCCTAACAGGAGAATATGGAGTAGGAAATAGTGATAGAGATGATTACAGAGCAGGAGTAACTTTAAAAG
>JAGOZX010000158.1 GCA_018058425.1 Sebaldella sp. | reverse complement strand
AATCTATAGATGGTCAAATAAAAGCAGCTCAAGTAGCAATAAAGAAGGCACAAGAGGATGCAAAAAGACAACAACAATCTGGTGGTAATAGTGGAAGTGGAAGTGGCTCTTCTGGAAGTGGAAGTACAACAAGTTCATCAGGTTTTATAAAACCAGTAAATAGTTATATCACAACAGGAATGTATTATTCTAGTGGTCAATATCATGGCGCTGTGGATTTTGGTGCAGCAGGAATTAATGGCGCTCCAGTATATGCGGTAGCAGATGGATATGTAGTAACATCTACAAGATTAAATGGAAGTTATGGAAATTATATTATTATTGCACATTATAATGGTTTATATACTTTATATGCACATGGACAAGATGGATCTAGAAAGGTTTCAGCTGGTCAAACAGTAAAAAAAGGACAACAAATTATGAATGTAGGATCTACAGGAAATTCAACAGGACCACATTTGCATTTTGAGGTTAGAACAAGTCCAGGAACTTATTCTAATAGAGTGGATCCGCGTAATTATTTACCATAGTAATTAAAAATAATAAAGTACATATAATAAAGTTATATGGGCGGAAAAATTCCGCCCAGTTAGTTTATAAATTTGGAGGAAATAAATGGAAGAAAAGAAAAGATTTAGAGCTTAT
Source organism: Sebaldella sp. (assembly GCA_018058425.1). GTDB lineage: Bacteria > Fusobacteriota > Fusobacteriia > Fusobacteriales > Leptotrichiaceae > Sebaldella. The sequence continues at coordinate 2,575 of JAGOZX010000158.1, read as the reverse complement.
AAAATTATAATGCTTATAGTGCTAGTTGCATTTATAACTTTTTTAGTAACATCAATAGGAATGTATCAATATTTTACTAACAGTAATTTTGGAAAACAGTTAGTTGTTTCTTCAGAAAATAATGGAGATATAACAAGTGAGTTAAGCAAATATAGAAGATTAATTGACAAATATTTTTTAGGAGATATAGACGAAGAAAAATTAAAAGAAGGAGCTATAAAAGGCTATATTGAAGGCTTAGATGATCCTTATACTGAATATATTTCCAAAGAAGATATGGACGATTATATGGCAGATGCAACTGGAAATTTTGTTGGAATTGGTATTTATATGGTAAAAAATACAGAGTCTAATAAAATAATGGTATTATCACCAATTAAAGGAAGTCCAGCAGAAAAGGCAGGAATTTTACCAGGAGATTTGATAATCTCAGTAGATGGTGTATCTTATACAGCAGAGGACATGTCAGTAGCTTCTAATAAAATAAAAGGAGAAGCAGGAACAACTGTAAAAATGGAAATTTTAAGAGGTACAGAAACTAAAGAGTTTGAATTGAAAAGAGAAAGCATAAAAGTAAATCCAGTAGAAGGTAAAGTGTTACAAAATAATATAGGATACATAGAGTTCTCTTCTTTTGATGAAGGAACTGCAGATGAATTTAAAGCTAAATTTGAGGAATTACAAAGACAAGGAATTAAGTCATTAATTATAGATTTAAGAAACAATGGTGGAGGAATTGTTGACGAAGCATTGCAGATAGCAGATTATATATTAAACAAAGATGATGTTATATTATATGAAGTAGATAAAAACAACAAAGAGAAAGTAGAAAAAGCAGAAAAGGATCCTATTATAGATATGCCAATAATTTTATTAACAAATGAAAATACAGCTAGTTCATCAGAAATATTAGCAGGAGCTTTAAAAGACCATGGAAAAGCAAAAATAGTAGGAACAAAAACATATGGAAAAGGAGTAATTCAACAATTATTAACATTGCCAGATGGTAGTGGATTAAAAATAACATCAGAAGAATATTTGACACCAAATAGAACAAAAATAAATAAAGTTGGAATTGAACCAGATGAAGAAGTAAAATTGCCAGATAGTGTAAAGAATGTTTTAAAAGTAGAGGAAAAAGATGATACACAATTGCAAAAAGCAATTGAGATGGCTAAATAATGTATAGAATAATTAAGAAATAAAAGTATAAGGGCGAAAGGAGAAAAAATGAACTTACCAAATAAACTAACAATATTTCGAATAATATTAGTACCAATTATGGTAATAATACCTTTTTTAGGAATTACAGGAACTATTTCAGGAATACCAATTTCGTGGATTATTATAGATTTAATTTTTATATTAGCATCTATAACAGATAAGTTAGATGGATATTTAGCTAGAAAAAACAATCAAATAACAACTTTTGGAAAATTTTTAGATCCATTAGCAGATAAAATACTAGTTTTAGCTGCTATGACTATGTTAGTAGAAATGACTAAATTGCCAGCATGGATTCCAATAATTGTTTTAACTAGAGAATTTATGGTTTCAGGATATAGGTTAGTTGCAGTTGAAAAAGGCGGAAAGGTGATAGCTGCTTCAAAATGGGGAAAATTAAAAACAGTTACTCAGATGATAGCAATTATTTTAGCTTTTGTTGATTTGAATCCATTTGGAGAATGCTTTTCAGGAACATTACAAGGTGGAGATTTAATTTTAAATATAATAGTAACAGGTATGATGATTATTCAAACAATAGCAACAATTTTTTCAGGACTAGATTATATGAAAGGTGCTAAAAAATTGATGAAAGACTAAAATTTAATGTGAATTTGCTTGACAAATTTTAGTTTTTGCCGTAATATATTAAAAGATTTTTTAACCGAAAGGAGATAATAACATGGAAGAAAAAGAAGTTATATTAACACAAGAAGGATTTGATAACTTAGAAAAAGAATTAAATTATTTAAGAACAGAAAAAAGAGCTGAAATAGCTGATAGAATAAAAGTTGCATTAGGATTTGGAGATTTATCAGAAAACTCTGAATATGATGAAGCAAAAACAGCACAAGCTGAAAATGAAGTGAAAATTGCAGAATTAGAAAATAAAATAAGACATGCAAAAATTATAGATGAAAAAGATATTGATACAGAAACAGTTCAAGTTGGAAATATTGTAAAAGTGTTAGATATGGAATTTGATGAAAAAATTGAATATACAATTGTTGGTTCAACAGAAGTTAATTTAGCAGAAAATAAGATATCAAATGAATCACCTTTAGGAGCAGCATTACTTGGAGCAAGAAAAAATCATGTTGTAGAAGTTAATGCACCTGCAGGAATTATGAAATACAAAATATTATCAATAAAAAAATAAGGTATTGAGATTAAGTGCTATTTTTAAATAGAAATAATAGCACTTAATAAATATTAATTTAATTAGTAGTAATACTTGTAATTTATATATATAAGTGGTAAACTAATAATAGATTAAAAAAAAACCAAATTTATAGGTCATTTTTTTAATCTTTTTTTATATATTAGGAAAAAATAGGAGGAAGAGAATGAA
>JAGOZX010000157.1 GCA_018058425.1 Sebaldella sp. | reverse complement strand
AGTAAATGGGTAAATAATCAGACGACAATAATAGCAGAGAATGGCGGAAATATTAAGGTAGGAGAAACTTTAACTAATATCGGAGCTGTAATAGGAAGTCTGAGTGAAGAAAATAAACTCAGTATAGAAGCTAATAAGGTAGTGGTAGAGAATTTAAAAGACCATAATGAAGGAAGTAATTATGGAATAAGTGTAAGTGGTATAGGACTGGGAAGTAAAGAACAGGGGAATAAAACACCTATAGGGCAAACAGGAATCCAGTATGGAAGCCATGACAAGCAGCAGGACAGTAATGCAACATTTGTTAATACAGAAATAACAGAAGCAGGAAAGAAACTGAATCTTGAGGAATTGGGAATAAATACAGATATAAATAAAGCCCAGATAGTGACAAAAGATGAGGTAGTAGAGCAGATAGATACAGTGCTTCATACAGATTTACTGAATGAGGTGACGAGAAATCAGGTAATTAAAGATTTGAATGGATTAGTACAGTTACCTGCAGATATAGTAAGAGCAATACAGGCTACAGCAGAAAATGAAGGAAGTAATTTCCTTGATAATTTGGTAGGAACTTTAAGAAATACAGATGCCAATTTGATTAAGTATCAGGAAATGAATAAGCAGTATAAAGAATTAAAAGATCTTCCTGATGAATTAAAAGCAGAAAATTCTAAAAAACTTGCAACTGATATGGCAAATGCAGTTAAATCAACTTATGGGATAGAAGATGATGTAGAAATAGTGATTAATTTTACAAATCAGCCAAAGGGAAGTGAAATGGCAGCATTTGTAAGAGAAGACGGAAAAATAGAGATATATCTTAATGTAAAAGAAGTAGATGTATCAGATATGGAACAGGTTTATAATGCATTAGGGGCGGAATTAAATCATTACAATCCAAGTAACCCATATGTTTATGATAAGACTGAGGAACAAGCAGGAAAAGGGAACATACAAGAAGAATTATTTACATCAATAGGAAGAAAGCCGTTAGATGGAAGCGGAAATAGTTTTTATGAAAATATATTAAATGGAAGTAGTACTTTAGAAACAGGAAATAGAGAGTATTCATCAATTGATGAAGGAAAGTTAGATTTTTGTGGTTATGTAACTCAATGTCCTGGATATAAATTTGATTATAATAAAAAACAAAGTGTGCCTGTAGAAAAGAAAGAATCCTCTATGACAATAGGAGCAGGATTAGGATTAGACCAAATTGGTAAGAATATGAATGATTTCATAAATAACAAGGATAATTATGGAAATACAGGAAAGAATAATAGTGGTTCTGGAGGAAATAAAACAACAAACAAAGGAAAAGGAAATAATATTTCAAATGATAAAACAGCAGAAAAACTATGCGATTCAGACTGTTTTCTAAATAATTTAAATAAAGATTATTATTATAACCCACTTAATGCAGTGATAGAAGAAAAGAATAATGATATGTTGAATTATTATAATCCGAGTTATTTTCTGACAGACTCAAATTATGAGAGACTATTTATAGATACAGTTAATGATATAACAAGGATATTAAATCAAAGACCTACAAGTGAAATATTTGATATAGTTCATACAGATGCAGCAAACAATGGAAAAATAGTTCCTGGTTTTAATACAAAACAAAATCTAGCAGATTTACAAGAACAGCAGAAAAGTACAGAATTATACAACATATATGATTCTGTAAAACCAGGAGGAATAACACAGGAAGAAGCAGATAGATTAAATAAGACATTAGGAAATATCCATGGAGCTTCAATAGTAAGGGATGAATTGCAGGTGCCACTTCTGGTAACACTTTTTACACAGTTAGGGTATGAGGCTTATAATAAAAAATATGGATATATAGATGTGGGTGGTGGAGTACAGGTAGTAGGGAAATATGCTCCGGAAGTAGTAGCAAGAGATGTAACGAATAGTGTGAGTTCAAATAATTATTCAAATCCAGGGTTATTACCTTACAATCCTTCAAACTCGGGATTAATAACTTTTACTCCAGCGCCAAAAAGTATATTTGAGCTTTATGGTTTAAATTTACAGTTATTTGCTGAAAAAAATAAAGGAAATTCAATTAAGTTAAGAGAAATAGAAATTACAAATGAACTAGGAGGAACTCTTGGAGAGTTTGATGAAATAGACTTAAAAAATGGGATATTTTATGAAGATAAATCTGCTAAAGGTTTAGATATTGTACATCCTCGAACAGGACTGCCTACTCAGACTCCGCAACAGTTTGCTGATAAACAAATATATAATAAAACTAAAACTAGAATAAACAATCTTGCAGAAGCAGTAGGCACAAGGGAAGCTAAAACAAATTCTCTAGAAGTTCCTACTATTGATGAATTGAAGTCTATTAAAGAATTTAAATTCAGATTGGATGGAAATACTCCAGAATTGAAAAATGCTGTTGAAAATAGTTTAAACAAACTTAGATTAGAATTTCCAGAATATAAATTTAGTGCTGAATTTGGAAAGTAAGGAGGTTATTTTCGTGTCAGTGAGTGTTATAATTATTAATCCTGAAAATGACAAAGAAAAACAAGTAAATGTACCAATTGCTACGGAACTTTTTTTTCGGAATCAATGGCTTCCCCTAATAAAACAGATGGAGCTCAAATGGTTAAATTGCTTTCAGAGTGGAATTGAGATATCTTATGAAGACAAGGATGATGTTATAAAAGAATTAGAAGAATTAAAAAAAAAATTATTAAGTGAAACAAAAATGGGAGATGATTATTTATTTATGATTAGAAGAATTGATAATTTAATTATTGAAATAAAGGGAATATTTGACAGAAGAAAAGATACTATTCTATATATAGGTTAATCAAAAATAGAATAACTGAAGATAGATGAGGATAATGTCATTTTGATGTTATCCTTTCTTTTCTCTCAGAGTCATTTTAAGCCCTTAAAATTTCAGAGACAAGGATTTTCATAAAGAACGCTCTACAGGCTCAGAATGACCTCAGAAGGAGTCTAGTTATGGAATCCAGAAAATAAATTTGATGGGATATGTCTAGGGTAAGTCGGCATAAAAATGGATTGGACCCAAATTTTAGGACAACGAGTGTAAAGAAAAGTGAAGTTACGATAAACTAAAAATTGGGAGTGATAGGAATGGAAAAAAACTTAGGGAAAAGGTATACAGAAGAATTTAAGAAAATGATAGTAGAACTGTATATTCAAGGGAAGACGAAAAAGTATCTATCTCA
>JAGOZX010000036.1:10333-29196 GCA_018058425.1 Sebaldella sp. | reverse complement strand
AAGTATTATTAGAATTAAATACAAGACCAAGAAAGTGCTTAAATTACAATACACCACTAGAAATACTACAATCATATTTATAGTTTGTTTATTAAAGTGGTGCACTTAATTTGACAATTCAAGGAATAAAAGTTTAAATATAATCGTAGAGTTAAAGGGAGAGAAAAATTTATATTCATTTGTTCAGGTTCCAAGTATTATTAACAGGCTTTATAAGTTACCCAGTAAAAATGGGTATAGATTTATTTTATTAGAAGAAATAATAAAAGAATTTATAAATACTTTATTTGAAGGATATACAATAAAAAAAATATCAGAATTTAGAGTTACAAGGGATTCAGATGTAATGATAGATGAAGAAGAAGCAGAAGACTTATTAAGTGAAATAGAAAAATCAATAAAAAACAGAAAATGGGGAAGCCCTGTAAGAGTAGAAATAGGAGAGAGTACTGAAAAAGACACAAGGGAATATCTAAGAGAAGTATTAAAACTAAAAAAAACGGATGTTTACAAAGTAGATGGACCATTGGATTTGACATTTTTGATGAAACTCAGCTCAATTGTTGATATTCCAAAATTAAAATTTTTACCTGAGCCACCTGTTCTTGCCAAGAAGTTTCAAGAGGAGTCTATTTTTGAATTAATAAAAAGGAATGACATGACTCTACATCACCCATATGAAAGCTTTGAACCCGTTATAGAGTTAGTAAGGGAAGCAGCAAATGATCCTAAAGTTCTGGCAATAAAACAGACTTTATATAGGGTTAGTGGAAACTCACCTATTGTAAAGTGTCTAAAAGATGCAGCAAATAATGGAAAACAAGTAACAGTATTGGTGGAAATAAAAGCAAGATTTGATGAAGAGCAGAATATTACTTGGGCAAAAGAATTGGAGAAAGCTGGATGTCATGTTATATATGGATTAAAAGGCTTGAAAACACATGCAAAACTTTTATTGATTGTTAGAGAAGAAGTAGAGGGGATACAAAGATATGTCCATATGAGTACAGGGAATTATAATGATAATACTGCAAAATTATATACAGATATTGGCTTTTTTAGTATTAATGAAGATTTATGTAATGACATATCATATTTATTTAATACATTAACAGGATTTTCTATGCCAAGGCACTGGAATAAAATAGCTGTTGCTCCAAATGATTTGCGTCCAAAGTTATATGAGCTATTAGATAATGAAATGGAAAATCAAAAGTTAGGAAAAAAATCGAAAGTGATCATAAAAGCTAATTCATTAACCGATAAGGGAATAATAGAAAAATTATATGATGCTTCAAGAGCAGGAGTAGAAATAAAATTAATTATAAGAGGTGCTTGTTCTCTTAAGTCTAAAGTTAAAGATATATCAGAAAATATTGAAGTATTTAGCATTGTTGGAAGATATTTGGAACACAGTAGAATTTTTTACTTTGAGAATGATGGAGATAACAAAGTCTACTTATCTAGTGCTGATTTAATGGCCAGAAATTTAGATAGAAGAATAGAAGTGATGTTTCCAATAGAAGATACAGAATTAAAAGAGGAAATAATAAGGGTATTGGAATTAAACTTAACGGATAATACTAAAAAAAGAATTCAAAATTCTGATGGAACATATAAAAATTCAAATGCTAGATCTTCTAAAAAAATTAATGCACAGAAAGAATTATATAGACAAGCTAAAAAGAAAAATTCTTTTTAAAAATTAAATACTTTAAAAATATTTAATTTAACAATATAAAAATTATTTTCAAAAAAATTTGATTTTGTATATCAAAAAGTACTATAATGTAATAATTATATTATTTTTTTAAAATAAATCAGAGGAGGTTTATGAAAAATGGCAAGGAAAGTAACGTTACTAGTGTTGGGAACGGTATTAGTAATATTTGGAGCATTATTTTATCTTTCAAGAGACACTGGTAAAATGTACAAAAATATCACTGTTTCTGGAGTGGACTTATCGGGTAAAACAAAGGAAGAAGCACTTAAGTCAGTAAATGGAATAAAATTCGAAAACATAAAATTAAAATATGAAAATAAAGAATACACAATTCTAGCTGATAGTGTTGATTATAAAATAAATTCAGAAGAAACTGTTAATAGTGCCTACAGTGTTGGGAGAAAAAATGGTTTTATTAAGGATAGACTTAGTGTTTTAAAACTAATAGTACAGGGAAAAAAGAAAGAGGTTCCAATAATGTATACGTTGGATACCAAAGCTTTAAAAATAGAACTTGAGAAAATATCATCAAACATTGATATAGAGGAAAAAAATGCTAAAATCACACTTAATGGAGATCAAATATCTTTTAGTAATGAAGAAAATGGAAGAAAGTTAAATATAGAAAAAAGCATGAAGTTAATTGAAAATGAATTAAAGTCATCTGAGCATGATCCGTTAGAATTAGTAGTGGAAACAGTTGTGCCTAGTATAACTAAAGAAAAACTTTCAAAAGTAGATACGCTTTTAGGAGAATTCTCTACTACATTTAATTCAGGAGTACAAGGAAGAAGTTATAATATAAAGCTTAGTACAGATGCAATAAATGATGTTTTATTAGAACCGGATCAAATTTTATCATTTAATGAAAGTACAGGAATGCGTAGCGCTAAAAATGGTTATAAAAGTGCTCCTGTAATAGTAAATGGTGAATTAGAGCAAGGATTAGGCGGTGGAGTTTGCCAAGTTTCATCAACATTATTTAATGCTGTGGCACTATCAGGACTAAAAGTGGTGGAAAGAAGTAATCACTCAATACCATCTTCATATGTAGGAATAGGAAGAGATGCAGTAGTTGATTTCGGAACTTTAGATCTTAAAGTTCAAAATAATTATAAGAATCCTGTTTATTTTTCATCAGGTGTAGAAGGAAATAAAATAATTATCAAGGTTTATGGAAATAGTGAAGATAAGCCAGGAGAAGTAAAATTATTTTCTACAGTAAATGGAAGTGTAGCAAGAAAAACAAAAACAGTGAAATATGGTAAACCATCAAATGGAAGAGATGGAATAAAAGCAACAACATATAGAGTTATAGTAGATAAAAATGGAAATGAAAATAAAGAAGTGTTATCAAGCAGCTATTATCCCGCAAAAGCTAGGGTTATAGTTTTAGAGCCTGGAGCATAAAAATAAAAATCCCCACCTTAGAATTTTTCTAAAGTGGGAATTTTTTTAATTTAAATTTTTGTTTAAATAAATAGAAGCTGTTCTCATTTTTGAAAACAGCTTCATAGTTAAAAGATTTATTTTTTATTTATACTATTTATAATTTTTAATAAATTCATAAAGTAATCTAGTGCCTGCACCAGTTCCACCAAGCCCATGATAGCTGCTGCCAGTTTCTTTAAATGCTGGTCCTGCAATATCAAGGTGAAGCCATGGTACTTCTTCTACAAATTCCTCTATAAACTGTCCAGCAATAATTGCGCCACCCCAACGAGTACCTACATTTTTCAAATCTGCATATGAAGACTTAAGACTTTTTCGGTAAGAATCATGATTTGGGAGTTCCCAAATATATTCGCCAGTTTTTTCAGAAGCCAAATAAAGATTATTTAGCATCTCTTTATTATTAGTTACTACTCCTGTAATATCTGTTCCTAATGCAACCATACAAGCTCCTGTAAGAGTAGCAATATCTATTATTTTATTAACTTTTTCTTTTCTAATTGCATAAGTAACAGCATCTGCTAGTGTTAACCTTCCTTCTGCATCCGTATTATGGATTTCAACAGTTTTTCCATTCATTGATTTAATAATGTCACCTAATTTATATGCAGAACCATTAATCATGTTTTCACAGGCTGCGATAACACCAACAACATTTTTTTTGACCTTCATTTTAGAAATAGCACAAAATACTCCTAAAACAGCAGCAGCACCAGACATGTCTGATTTCATTTCGATCATGCTATCAGATGGTTTTATAGAAAGTCCACCGCTGTCAAATGTAACACCTTTACCAATTAATCCAAATTTATTTTTATCTTTTTTATTTCCATTATATCTTAGAACAATTAATTTAGGTTCTTTATCAGAACCTTCACCAACTTTTAAGAAACATTCCATCTTTAATTTTTTTATTTCTTTTTTATCTAAAATTTCTACTTCAAAATTAAATTCTTCTCCTAGTTTAATGGCAGCATCTCCTAATGTTTTAGGATAAAGTACATTTGCCGGCTCATTAATAAGATCTCTTGCGGTAATAACAGCATTAGCTAGTACAAGTGATTCTGAAATATCAATTTCATTTTTATTTATTATGAATAAGTTAAACTTATGAGAAAGATTAGTGCTGATATATTTTTCGAATTTATAGTTTCCTAATTTAAAAATTTCTGTTATAATAGATTCATCAAAGGATAAATTACTATTAAGAAAAAATATATTTTTTGAATTTCTTGAAACAACTGAAAATGCTTCAAAAAGAGTATTTCGGTTTTTTGGTATATCTAATTTGTCTAAAGATACTAGAATGATTTGTTTAAATGAATCATCTAATTCTATCTCAAAATTAAGAATTTTATCTTTTTCAGGTGAAAAAGAGTGATGTTTAAGATAAGTATTTATTTTATCATTTAGAGCTTTATTTGTGAGAGTGAACTTACCGTCTTTATTTACAGGTAATATTAGAGTATCGAAATCATTTTTTAAAGATTTAATTATTTTTACAGACATAAATTTACCTTCTTTCTTAAGAAATGTATTTGAGATATAAAATTTAGAAATTAATATTCATATTCCATAATGGTGATGTTGCTAGTTATTAAATCTATAATTTTAGTTATTTTTTTACGGCCAATTTCATCATACTGGTATTCATAAACTAACTCCACAGTAACCTTGTCATTTTCGGTCTTTCTATAATAACTTGGGTCACCATTTCCATTATGCTTGAATTCTTGAAAATTTTTAATATTTCCGTTCTTGTCTCTAATAGTTAATTTTTTAGGTTTATCGCTTAGATATTCTGACATATAATCCTCCTTTGAGTTAATAAAATTAAGTAGATACTGTTATTCTAAAATCAAGATGTAAAAAATAATTAGTATATATATTCCTAAATAATTAAAATATGCTTGACAAACAGGCTAAAAACTTAGTAAAATATCTTGATTAAATTAGTAAGGAATAACAGAAAACTAAATTTTAATATTTATTATAGCACACTGTTTAAAAAAAGCCAATAGAGGGATTAAATAAGCAGCTTAATAAATAAAACGTCTTAAAATTAGAGAGGTGATGTCCAAATTAGTAAAGATTAAGTAATTTAAGGGAGGTAAAACACACATGCATAGTAACGTTGATATGGAAAAGCGAAAGACTAAAATCAAAGAAAATATGGACAAGATTAGAAATAAAATTGTCGTTATGAGTGGAAAAGGTGGAGTAGGAAAATCCACACTTTCAGTGAATTTAGCTTACGGACTTTCCATGAGGGGCTATAAAGTGGGGATTTTAGATGCAGATCTACATGGTCCAAATGTTCCTATTATGTTAGGAATTGAAGGGGAAAAATTAATAGATTTATCAGTTCCGTATAAGATAAATGAGAATCTGTATGCAACATCATTGAGTTTTTTTCTTCCGAGTACTGATCCAATAATTTGGAGAGGGCCCCAAAAAATGGGTGCTATTATGGAAATACTAGAAGGTGTAAATTGGGGTGAACTAGATTTTCTAGTTGTGGATCTTCCACCTGGTACAGGTGATGAGACATTAACAATTGCACAAAACATGGGTATGGGAACAAAAGCAATAGTTGTAACAACTCCTCAAGATGTAGCGTTATTAGACTCTAGGAGATCAGTGAAGTTTTCAGGATTGGTAAACATGGAGTTAATTGGGATAATTGAGAACATGAGTGGATTTATATGTCCTGAATGTGGAAAAGAAATGAACATATTTAAAAAGGGCGGGGCCAAAAAGATGGCAGAAGAGTTAAATGCTACTTACTTAGGTTCAATTCCTATGGATAAAAGCATCGTAGATGCTGGAGATGACGGGAAACCATATGTTCAAGTAGAATCAGAATCAAGTAATAGATTAAACAAAATCATTGATCAGATCTTAGATAAAGTAAAATAAAATATTTTTGGAGGAAAAAAGAATGAAAATTTTGATATTTAACAGTAATGAAAAAAGTAGACTTGTAGTTGGGCAATTAATGAAGGAGTTAAGTTTCAGCGTGTCATTAGCAGAAGATAAAAATAAAATGATGCAGGAATTGAAATCCGATACAATAGATATAGTAATGCTAGATGTAAAATCATTTAAAAATACTTTTTCAAAAGAATTAGAAGAAATAATTGATAATAAGAAAAACAGTTATATTTTATTATCAATAGAAAAAGATGATAGATACTCAAAAACAGAAGCATTATTACAAGGTATAGATGACTATGTTTATAATGACTATAAATTAGATGAATTATCAGCTAAAGTAAAAGCGATTGTTAGAACTTTAACAAGACAAGGAAATGATGACTCATCAGAAGTTTTATCAGCATATGATCTAACTTTAAACCCTATTAACAGAGAAGTAAAAAGAGCTGGAAAAGAGATAGAATTAACTAACAAAGAATTCTTATTACTTGAATACTTCTTGAAAAATAAAAATAGAGTATTAACAAGAACAATGATATCAGAAAAGATTTGGGATATAGACTTTATTACTGAAAGCAATATAGTTGATGTCTACATAAATTTCTTGAGATCAAAAATAGATAAAGGTTACGATAAAAAGATAATCAAAACTGTAAGAGGTGTAGGTTATATCGTAAAAGAGTAAGGGAAATAAGAAAAGAGCTGTGATAAAATGGCTCTTTTTTTGTTTGGAATTTTTTTAATATTTTAGGTACTAAGTAAAAGTTAGCAAAAAAATGTATTTATTTTGAAAAAATGAATAATATAAATAGGAAAACATAGTTATGCTGAATACTGAGTGAAACTTATTTTAAAAGTTATTTTTTAGAATAGATATTATAAATATAATTATGATTACAAAATTGTAATAGTAGAAAAATAATTAGTTGAAATAATAATAAGAAAATGATATCATTAGTATATTAAAATAATTTTTTAGGAGGTATTTGCATGTTTGAACAAATTAAATTAAAATATACTTTTGATGCACTAGAACCAAATATTGATGCATTAACTATGGAGACTCATTATGGAAAGCATCATGCAGCATATACAAATAATTTAAATGCAGCAATAGAAAAATTACCAGAATTAAAAGGTAAAACTATAGAAGAAATATTAAAAAACTTAGAGTCAATACCAGAAGATCAAAGAGCAGCAGTTCAAAATAATGGTGGTGGATTTTATAACCATAATCTTTACTTTGAAATTATGTCTCCAAACGGTGGAGGAGAGCCTACAGGTAAATTAGCAGAGCAAATAAAAACTGACTTTGGAAGTTTTGATAAATTAAAAGATGAAATTTCTGCTAAAGCAGCTGGAAGATTTGGTTCAGGATGGGCATGGTTGGTAGTTAAAGAAGATGGTCATTTAAAAGTGGTATCTTCACCTAATCAAGATAATCCATTTATGTGTAACTGTAGTTGCAATGCTACGCCAATCTTAGGATTAGATGTTTGGGAACATGCTTATTATTTAAAATATAAAAATGTAAGAGCTGACTATATCAAAGCATTTTTTAATGTAGTTGACTGGAACATAGTAGGAAAGAAATTCGAAGAAGCAGGAAAATAAAAAATAAATAAAAAGTGGTTTATAGCCACTTTTTTTTATGCTAATTAAAATGATAAAGTGCAAACAATTTAAATTTATTAAAAGTGAAGCTCAGAAAATAGTTTGAGAGTGAGTTTAAAAGGAAGAAACAAGTGTTTAGATCATTAATTTGAGTGAAGGCCTACTTAGATATCTTTTTTGTTTAAAAACTCTCAGAGCATGTAAAATTTAAGCTTTAAGGATTTTAAATAAAATGATAGGAATAGGAATAAAAATCATAAAATATAATAACTATTTGCATATGTTACGAGAAAATACAACTAGTATCATGAAAATAAAAATAGGCTGATTTCAAAATGAAAAATAGCCTATTTCACCTATTTATTTAAATTAACTTCTACAACTTTATCTTCTTTTTCATCATAATAAACCTCATTAGAAAGAGTTTCTTTATTATGAAATTCTAAAATATTATTAAATGTAGTTTCTGCTATTCCATCAAGGGCCTCTTTAGTAAAAAAAGCTTGGTGAGATGTGACTATGACATTATTAAAAGTCAGAAGTCTTGCTAAAACATCATCCTGTAAAATACTTGAAGAATCATCTTCGAAGAAATAAGACTCTTCTTCTTCATAAACATCTAATCCAGCCGATCCAATTTTTTGATCTTTTAGCCCTTCAATTAACATACTAGTATCAATGAGTTTTCCTCTTCCAGTATTTATAATCATAACACCATCTTTCATTTTAGAGATACTTTTGTAATTTATTAAGTATTCTGTTTCAGGTGTTAGTGGACAATGCAGTGATATAATATCTGATTTTTCATAAAGTTCATCTAAATTTGTATAAGTAAAGCCCATTTCTTTCGCTGCTTTTTCATCAGGAAATTTATCATAACCTAAAACATTCATGCCAAGTCCTTTTAAGATACCTATTAAAATTTTAGCAATTCTTCCAGTACCTATAATTCCAGCAGTTTTACCATGAAGGTCTGTTCCAAGTAAACCATTTAATGTGAAATTCCCATCTCTAGTTCTGTTATAAGCTTTGTGTATTTTTCTATTTAGGGTCATAATAAGGGCTAGGGCATGTTCTGCTACAGCGTATGGTGAATAAGCTGGGACTCTGAATACTTTAATACCATATTTTTTTGCAGCTTTTAAATCTATATTATTATAGCCTGCGCATCTTAAAGCAATAGCTCGAACACCATTTTTAGATAGGATAGCCATTATTTTTTCATCTATGTCATCATTTACAAATACACAAACAACATCAAAATACTTTGTAAGTATAACATTATTAATAGATAAATGCTCTTCAAAGTATGTAATGTTTGCTTTATATTTTTTGTTCCATTTTTCAAAAAATTCTCTGTCATAAGGTTTTACATCAAATAACGCAATTTTCATTTTATTCTCCTTCGTTACCTAAAGATACTTTCTAATACGAAATATTTGGAAAACAATATTTTGTATATATAAATATGCTATAATTTTTTTAGTAATAAGTCAAGGAAAATGAGAATATATTTTGAAAAAATTATACTTTATAAACTTAGAGAAAATCTAAAGAAGGATTGGATAAAGAAGAAATTAAACTATTATTGTGATAATTTAAGTGGTAATTATTTTTAAAATATCTTGTTTATTTGAAAAACATTGTTAATTATGATAAAATGTAAAGCAAAAGAAATTTATTTTTAGAGGAGAAAATATGGACCTTTTTGAAATTAAAAAAGATATGGAAAATTTTACTAATGGAATAGAAGAAATAAGGGGGCATCTTTGATCTTGAACAACTAAATAAGAAGATTGCTGAATTAGAAGAAATGACATTAAAAGATAAGTTTTGGGAAAACCAACAAGAGAGTCAAGAGATAATAAAGGAACTAAATTTATCTAAAAAAAATAGAGATGAATTTAATGAATTACATGAAAGCTTAGAAGACGCTAATGTACTTTTAGAATTTATTGAAAATGGTGAATTGGAATTTGAAAATGAACTAAATGAAAAAATAAATACTTTAAGAAAAGAAATTGAAGACTTTAAGATAAGACTTTTATTAGATGAAAAATATGACAGTTGTAATGCTATACTGACTATAAATGCTGGGGCAGGCGGAACAGAAGCTTGTGATTGGGCTGAAATGTTATATAGAATGTATGATAGATGGACTGTAATAAGAGGATTTAGTATCTCTATATTAGATTCTTTATCAGGAGAAGAAGCGGGAATAAAAAGTATAACTCTAAATATAAAAGGAGAATATGCATATGGATATTTAAAAGGTGAGAAAGGCGTTCATCGTCTTGTTAGAATATCCCCTTTTGATTCTAATAAAAAACGTCATACTTCTTTTGCTGCAATTAATGTAATTCCAGAATTGGAAGATGATGTGGAAATGGAAATAAAATCAGATGACTTGAAAATAGATACATATAGATCAAGTGGAGCTGGCGGTCAACATGTTAATACCACAGATTCAGCAGTTAGGATAACTCATATACCTTCTGGAATTGTAGTGACTTGTCAAAAAGAAAGGTCACAGCTAAAAAATAGAGAGACTGCAATGAAAATTGTCAGATCAAAATTGTTAGAATTACAAATGCAAAAAAGAGAAGATGAGATATCTGAAATACAAGGGCAGCAGTCAAAAATAGAGTGGGGAAGTCAGATTAGATCATATGTTTTTCAGCCTTATAAAATGGTAAAGGATCATAGAACTAAAGCTGAAGAAGGAAATATAGAAAAAGTAATGGATGGAAACATAGATAACTTTATAAATGAATATTTAAAATGGTATAAGAATACAGTATAAAATTAGGAGGAAAAATGGAAGATAAGAGGGTAAGAGTAAGAATAGCACCTTCTCCAACAGGGGATCCTCATGTTGGAACAGCATATATAGGGCTTTTTAACTATGTTTTTGCTAAAAAGAATCAGGGAGATTTCTTACTTAGAATAGAAGATACAGATAGAACAAGGTTTTCACAAGATTCAGAACAACAAATTTTTGATGCTATGCATTGGTTAGGCCTAGACTATGATGAAGGGCCTGATGTAGGCGGAGATAAAGGACCGTATAGACAATCAGAAAGATTTTCAATATATAAAGAATATGCAGAAAAATTAGTAGAAAAAGGGGAAGCATATTACTGTTTTTGTACTCCAGAAAGATTAAGTAAGTTACGTGAAAGACAGATAGCTATGAAACAGCCGCCTGGATATGACAGACACTGTAGAAATTTATCTGATGATGAAGTTAAGCAAAAACTTGCTGCAGGCGAAGCTTATGTTATTAGATTAAAAATGCCTTATGAAGGAGATACTATTGTACAAGATGAATTAAGAGGGAAAATAGTATTTGAAAATAGTAAAATAGATGATCAGGTTTTACTTAAATCTGATGGATTTCCAACATATCATTTGGCAAATATAGTAGATGATTATCTAATGGGAATAACACATGTAATAAGAGCAGAAGAGTGGATAGCATCTACTCCAAAACATATACAGCTTTATAAAGCATTTGGTTGGGATGAACCAAAATGGTATCATATGCCACTACTTAGAAATGCTGATAAATCAAAGATATCAAAGAGAAAAAATCCTGTATCATTAAATTATTATATAGAAGAAGGATACCTAAAAGAAGGATTATTAAACTTTTTAGGATTAATGGGATGGAGTTTTGGTGGAGATAGAGAAATTTTTTCTATTTCTGAAATGATAGAAAATTTTTCATTTGATAGAATTTCATTAGGTGGTCCAGTTTTTGATTTAGTAAAACTTGGATGGGTTAATAATCAGCATATGAAATTAAAAGACTTAAAAGAATTAACTAAGCTAGCAGTTCCTTATTTTGTAAAAGCTGGATATTATGAAAATGAAAATCTTAGTGAGGAACAATTTTCTAAACTAGAAAGAATGGTTGAGATTTCTAGAGAGTCAGCTCAAACTTTAAAAGAACTTCCAGAAAAAGCATCAATTTATTTTGAAGATGAATTTAGACTTCCGGATATAGAAGAAGCGGCGAATAGTAAAGAAAGAAAGTCTATTGAAAAACTTCATGGTTCATTAGAAACTGAAATAGGAAAGAAATCTATTGAACTATTTATTAGTAAAATAGAGGCTTTAAATGAAGATATAACAGAAGATGAAGCTAAAGTAATACTAAATGAATTACAAGAAGAGCTTGGAGAAGGACCAGCAACAGTTCTTATGCCAATAAGAGCAGTATTAACAGGAAGAGCAAGAGGAGCAGACCTTTATACAGTTATAGGTATAATTGGGAAAACAAGAGTACTTCAAAGAGTGAGAAAATCGAAGGAAAATTATAATATAGTTTAGAGGGAATATAATGGAAGTAAAGGAATACAGAAGTAGTAAAGTAATGATTTTTATTAATATCATAAAAATTATATTTTTTTCAATAATAATAAGCAGTTTGATAACTACAATAGCAGGGGGAGTTATTTTCAAGATTGAGGACGACAGTCTTCTTTTAAATGTTGGAATTATAATATTTTTAATTATTTTTATTTTTTCAATATTCAATTTGATGTATTTTAAAAATATAAAAATTAGAATTTATCCTGAATATATAAGTTTTTTCAGAAGAAATAAGGAATATCTGAGGTTTGAAAAGAATGGATATGTTTTTTCATCTTATGTAATAAGTCATTCCACAAATGGAATTCCTACTGGAAAAGAAAGATTCTTAAGAGTTCACGATACAAATGGAGAGAAGCGTTATAAGTGTTATAATTTTTCCAAAAGAAATTTTGATGAGATGATGTCGTTTATAATATCTGATAAATCACAAATTTTTGAAGAAATGACAAATAATACACCACAAAGCCATAAGTTTATTACTCCTAAAGAAAAAGTAATAGGGGATGTAAAGAAAAAAATATGGATATTAGTATTAATGTTTATTGTTATTATAGGGATTTTTATGTATGTTTTCAGATCACTTGAATTCTCTTTAGGTTCATTTTTTATAACAGTTGGTGTAGCAGCAGTGATGCCATTAATAGGACTGTTCTTTATCTTGGCTAAAATATGTGATTTACAAAAAAATATGCCAAAAATAATAGAGTTGACAAATACTTATATTTCTTTAGATGATGAAAGAATAAATTTTAGAGATGTGAGTAAAATTCAATTAACTCCAGCTTCATATAGTTCAAATTATTCAAGCTATAGGAAAATAAAGATATTTTTTTACGAGGGTAAAAAGAAGCAATACATTTTAAGTATAAGAAGTGGAAAAAATATGTTACTTGAATATGAGGAAATTTGTGACATTTTACATAAAAACTTCATAAATGAACCTGGGAAATTTCAGTACGATTTATAAATAGAAAAACAGCCTTAAAATTAATTTTGGGGCTGTTTTATTATGAAGTAGATAGGATTGTCACGTTGCTATGCTCCTCATAATGACAACTTGCGATGTTTGTTTTCTACTAAAAGCATTGTCTAGTAAAAATGAAATTATTATAAGCTATTTCTATCGACCAAGTCTTTCAAATCTGTCATCTCGAGGAATGAAATGACGTGGGGATCTATAAACCAAATATAAATAATTTTTTATATGGTTTAAGAAAACTCCATCCAGATTAAAAAAATTTATTAATCTGATTATTTTTCTTTATAATTATTAGAAGTATATATTTTTATAATACTCTCTTCATTTTTATTATACTGAATAAAAATTTTAAAAGTTTCATTTTTAAATTCAAAATTTTCTCCATCTTGTAGTTTTATAATTTTGTTAAAAAGATCTGAATAGTATAATTTATCCATATCAGAATACCTAGTCATTAGTTTTGCTAAATGTCTCCAAAAATTCATCTGTAATATAAATGGAGTATCAAATTTCTTTATTTCCTCTATAGTTAAAGAATACTTATCTGATTTATTTGTATTACTTAAGTCATATAAGAGAGCCTTTCTAAAATTTTTCTCTATATCCTTTGTGTGAGATTTCAAAACATATAAAATATTATTATGTACATAGTCATAGTCTCTCTTTATCAGGTATAGTAAAATCAATTCATAGATTTCTTTTATATTATAGATTTTGTCTTTTATCATATTTAATAATTCATTTGCAGCTTGCTTTACATCAAAATAATTTTCAATAATTTTATTATTAAGAATAAACTTTATTGCAGTAACCTTGTTATTTATATTTTTACCAGTTTTCATTTTAGAATATGAAATTTTATATTTACTAAATATAGTAATATCTTCAATAGCTTTTTTTAAGATATATTTTTCAAAATCATAGAATCTTTCATAAGAGTTTTGCGAGTCTAAGATACTCTTTAATTCCTCTAAATCAAGAATAACTTCATTTTGATTCAGAAAAAGTGGGATAAGATAGAGGTATAGATTATATGAAAAATTTTCTTCCATAAAAACAAACTTATCAATTTTTAAATATGAAAACAGGGTTTTTTCTACAAAAGACAGAAGTAACTCTTCTGAAAGGAGTAGATAAAACTTATTATTATATATGGAAAAAGAATTTATAATACCAAAACTTCCAGCTTGTAGCATTTTACTTTCTTCGCTAATCTCGTAAAATACTCTCTTACTTATAAGATTATTTATAAATTTTTCTAGTTGCTTAATATTTTCAAATTTTAGTAATTTAAATAGATCATCTAATTTATATGAAATTTCAAATTTTTTTTCATTTAAAGAGCTACAACTTAAAAAGATAGCTTTTAAAAATTTCTTCTCTTTTTTATTTAAACTCTTACTCATATAAACAGAAAATTTATGTTTTTTCAAAAAGTTAAATTGTAGAGAGTTATATATCTTAATCATTTGAACTCCTTTATAAACTATTAGTACCCAAAATTATATCAGAATATCTATAATTTGTAAATTTTCTATTTTTTTTGATTATTCATGAATTTAAATTATGTTTTTATATTATAATAAAATATATAAAAATCTTGTTTAATGAGTTAAGATGTGGTAAAGTTATACTTTACATAAAAACTTATTATTGTTTGTAATAATAGATTATTTTCAAAATTTTTTATGTAAAGTGTATAAAAAAAATTGATAAATTAAATAACTTTTTTTTATATATAGTAGACGAAAAAACGAATGAAAAAAATAGAAATAAGATATTTGAGCAATAAATTTGGTGTTTTGTTGTATATTACAAGATGTAATAGACGAAAAAATGAGCTTTTTTTCTGAAATTTGACTTATTTAATAAATGGGATATCATATATAGTAAGAAGTAATTTCAATAATACATTTAACAAATTTTTGAGGAGGATAATTACTATGAAAAGAATATTATTATGCTGTGCAGCAGGAATGTCTACAAGTTTACTTGTAACAAAAATAAAAAAGGCTGCTGATGAGCAAGGAATGGAAACAGAAATATGGGCAGAACCCCTTGAAAAAGTTAGAGATCATATAGGTAATGCAGATGTTTTATTATTGGGGCCGCAAGTAAAATATGCACTTAATGATTTAAAAGTAGCATGTGAAGAAAAAGGAATACCTATTGATGTAATTCCAATGATGGATTATGGAATGATGAATGGACCTAAAGTTTTAGAGTTAGCTTTAAAATTAATTGGATAATTTGAAAAAATAATAATTTTTAAGAGGAGAATACAATGGATATCGAAATGGTAGCAATGGGTCTAATAGGACATGCAGGTGAAAGCAAAAGTTATTCTTTCCAAGCTTTGAGAGAAGCAAAAACTGGTAATTTTACAGAGGCAGCAAATTATATTAAGCAAGCTAATGAAGAGATGTTAAAAGCCCATGAGATTCAAACTGATCTTATAACAAAAGAAGCAGGTGGAGAAAAAATAGACTTAGGTCTTATTATGATTCACGCTCAGGATCATTTGATGGGAGCAATGCTTTTTAAAGATATGGTTATAGAAATGATAGACTTATATAAAAGAGTAGATGCACTAGAAAAGTAAAAATATAATACGAACAATTTTAATTTGAGTAATCCTAAAAATTCCAGATAATTGGATTTAAAACTAAGAGAGAAAATCACTAAGACCTTTAAGTCCAATTTTTATGGAATTTTATCTCGATAAACATTAATTTTATCAGTACTTTAAGTTGTAAAGCTATGAAAAATGAATGAGGTAACTTTAGATAATATATTTAACTAAGGAAACAAGGCTGTTATTACAAATTTTAAGGAGGACAAATTATGGCGAGTATTATGAACAAACTTACATCTTTTCTAGAAAAGCATCTAATGCCTATAGCAGGAAAAATAGGAAATCAAAAACATGTCCAAGCAATTAGAGATGGAATAATTGTTACAATGCCTTTGACAATCATAGGGTCAGTATTTCTAATAATAGGAAACTTTCCAATTGAGAGTTACACAAACTGGCTGGTAAAAACTGGTATAGCTGAAAAGTTAAGTTATCCTGTATCAGCATCATTTGGTTTAATGGGAATAGTAGCATGTATAGGGATAGCGTACAGACTTTCAGAAAAATATAATGTAGATCCACTTACAGGGGCGGTATTATCATTTTGTACATTTGTACTAGTAACACCTTATCAAATACCTTTCTTAAAAGATGGACAAAGCCAAGGAAGTGTCATGGGAGTATCATTTGATTACTTGGGCAGTGGAGGTTTGTTCGTAGGATTAATTATGGCTATATTAACTGTAGAAGTATACAGAAAAATAGTTCAGAAAGATATAATCATAAAAATGCCTGATGGAGTACCACCAGCAGTTTCTAAATCATTTGCAGCTTTAATTCCAGGGTTTGTAGTAATAACAATGGCATGGATAATAAAATTAGGACTAATGTATACACCATTTGTAGATATGCATAATATAGTAAAAGTATTATTGGTAAGACCGCTAACTCTTGTTGGAGGAACATACTGGGGAGCAATTGTAGTAACATTATTAATTCATTTATTATGGATGACAGGAATACATGGAGCAGCCTTAATAATGGGTATAATATCGCCAGTAACTAATACTTTAATGGGAGAAAACTTAGCAGCATACCAAGCACATACAGTAATTCCAAACGTAGTTACAACACAATTTTTTGATATTTTCCAATCTATGGGAGGATCAGGAGTAACATTTTCACTAGCTATAATTCTCTTCTTATTTTCGAAGAGCCGACAGCTTAAAGAAATAGGGAAGTTAGCAATTGGACCAGCATTTTTTAATATTAATGAACCAATACTATTTGGACTTCCAATAGTAATGAGTCCAATTATGATGATACCATTTATATTAGCACCAGTATCAGTAGTTACAGTAAGTTATTGGGCAATGAAATTAGGCTTAGTAGCAAAATTGGTTGGGGTAGCAGTACCTTGGACAACACCGCCAATACTAGGAGGGTTTTTAGCAACTGGAAATAAATTATCAGGAGCGGTATTACAAGCATTTAACATGGTTCTTACATTTGTAATATACTATCCTTTCTTTAAACTTTTAGATAATCAGAAGTTAAAAGAAGA
Organism: Sebaldella sp.; assembly: GCA_018058425.1. Taxonomy (GTDB): domain Bacteria; phylum Fusobacteriota; class Fusobacteriia; order Fusobacteriales; family Leptotrichiaceae; genus Sebaldella. Next base: position 11,972 of record JAGOZX010000036.1, on the reverse strand, counting down.
AAATGAAGCGTTATATGGAAACACTGAAACAAATTAATTTAGAGAACAATGAGAGTTAGCAAATAACTTTATTAATATAAATTTCGAGGAGATGATGGGAATGTCAAAGTTAAAAATAGTAACAATAGGTGGAGGATCCAGCTACACACCAGAGTTAATCGAGGGATTCATAAAAAGAAAAGATGATCTACCAATAAAAGAAATTTGGTTAGTAGACATAGAAGAAGGAAAAGAAAAATTAGAAATAGTTGGAAACCTTGCAAAGCGTATGGTAAAGCAAGCAGGGCTTGATTGGGAAGTACATTTAACTTTAAATAGAGAAGAGGCATTAAAAGGTGCAGACTTTGTAACAACGCAATTTAGAGTTGGTCTGTTAGATGCTCGTATAAAAGATGAGAGAATACCATTTGAAAATGGACTTTTAGGACAGGAAACAAATGGAGCAGGTGGGATGTTTAAAGCGTTTAGAACAATTCCAGTTATACTTCAAATAGTAGAAGACATGAAAAGATTATGCCCTCAAGCTTGGCTTGTAAATTTTACAAATCCTGCTGGAATGGTAACAGAAGCAGTTTTAAAATATGGGAAATATGAAAAAGTTGTTGGGTTATGTAATGTTCCTGTAAATCATATGATGAGTGAATCAAAAGCATTAGGAAAAGATGCAAAAGATTTATTTTTCCACTTTGCTGGATTAAATCATTTTGTTTGGCATAAAGTTTTCGATAATAAGGGAAATGATTTAACATTAGAAGCCTTGAAAAAAGTTTATGAAGAAGAAGATGCAGGAGTGGCAAATATAGATGCATTGAAATTTGATATGGAACAAGTTAAACATTTAGGAACTATTCCTTGTTACTATCATAGATATTATTATTTACAAGATGAAATGTTAGAAAAAGGAATAGAGGGATATAAAAAAGAAGGAACACGTGGAGAAATCGTAAAAAAAGTAGAAGCAGAATTATTTGAATTATATAAAAATCCTGATTTAAAGGAAAAACCAAAACAGTTAGAACAACGTGGAGGAGCTTATTATTCAGATGCAGCATGTGAGTTGATAAGTTCAATACATAATGATAAAAAGATATTAATGGTGGTAAATACTCGTAATAATGGAACAATAGATGACCTGCCATATGATTGTGCTATAGAAACAACTGCTTATATAACAGCAGCGGGACCAAAACCATTAAATTGGGGTAAATTTCCACCTGCACAAAGAGGATATCTTCAAATTATGAAAGCAATGGAAGAATTAACTATTGAAGCTGCAGTAACTGGAGATTATAATACAGCTTTAGAGGCATTTATTACAAATCCTTTAATTCCTGGAACTACAATAGCTAAAAAAGTATTAGATGAATTATTAGAAGCGCATAAAGAATACCTTCCTCAATTTTTCAATAAGAAGTAGAGAGAAATCAGCCGAGGAGGCTGATTTTTCTGCTAGAGGGGGATCGATGTGTCGTTTTTGATGTTTTATTATTTGTCATTCTGAGGAGTGAAACGACGTGAGAATCCGTTAACTATGAATGCTTTTAGTTTATAATTATAGATGAAATTTTTAATTGATTTAGACGTTTCAGATCCTCACGTCGCTGCGCTTCTCAGGATGACAGATTTCGGGGCTTTGATT
>JAGOZX010000036.1:0-10233 GCA_018058425.1 Sebaldella sp. | reverse complement strand
TATTAGGTGTGTTAGGTTTGGAATAGTATTGTAGTTTAGAAATAAGTGTGGAACTATAATTGATTTAGACGTTTCAGATCCTCACGTCGCTACGCTTCTCAGGATGACAGATTTTAGGGTTTTGATTTATTAGGTGTGTTAGGTTTGGAATAGTATTGTAGTTTAGAAATAAGTGTGGAACTATAATTGATTTAGACGTTTCAGATCCTCACGTCGCTACGCTTCTCAGGATGACAGATTTTAGGGTTTTGATTAATTAGATGTGGTAGTTTTGAAATAGGATGGTTAAATTTTGATATGGTATAAATAGAGAAGATTCTTCTCAAAATAATTGTAAAATAAGGAGGAAATAAATGATACATAAAAAATTAGATGATTTTCCAAAAGGGTTTTTATGGGGATCAGCTTCAGCAGCTTATCAAGTGGAAGGTGCATGGGATCAAGATGGAAAAGGGAAGTCAATTTGGGATGAATTTGTAAGAATTCCAGGGAAAACTTTTAAAGCTACAGACGGGAATGTATCTGTGGATCATTATAATAGATATAAAGAAGATGTAGCATTAATGGCTGAAATGGGATTGAAAGCATATAGGTTTTCAATAGCTTGGGCTAGAATTTTTCCAGATGGAAAAGGGAAAGCATGCCAAGAAGGAATTGATTTTTATAATAACCTCATAAATGAACTAATAAAATATAATATAGAACCAATAATTACTATTTATCACTGGGATCTTCCACAAAAACTTCAAGAGCTTTATGGTGGATGGGAAAGTAGAGAAATAATAGAAGATTTTAATAACTATAGTATTACTCTCTTTAAAAGTTTTGGAGACAGAGTAAAGTATTGGGTTAGCTTAAATGAACAAAATATCTTTATAGGATTAGGCTACCTAAGAGGAATGCATCCACCTGATGTAAAAGATTATAAAAGAATGTATGAAGCTAATCATATTGCAAGCTTAGCTAATGCAAAGGCTATTGCTTCTTTTAGAAAATTTGTACCAGATGGAAAGATAGGACCAAGTTTTGCATATGGACCAGAATATCCTCATACTTGTAAACCAGAAGATATGATTGCATTTGAGAATGCTGAGGAACTAAACTCTAATTGGTGGATGGATATTTATGCTTGGGGAGAATACCCTATAGCAGGATTAAAGTTTTTAAAAGAAAAAGGATGGGCTCCAACAATTGAAGAAGGAGATACTGAACTTTTAAAATCTGGTAAGCCAGATTTTATGGGAGTAAATTACTATAAAACTGTTACATATGAAAAGAATCCTCTTGATGGAGTGGGAGTGGGTACATTTAATACAACTGGAAAGAAAGGAACTTCTCAAGATGAAGGTATTCCTGGGGCTTATAAAACAATAAAAAATGATTATCTTGAAACTACAAACTGGGATTGGGAGATTGATCCAACAGGGCTTAGAATAGGTCTTAGAAGAATAACAAGTAGATATAGACTTCCAATACTAATTTCTGAAAATGGCTTAGGTGAATTTGATAAATTAGAAGAGGGAAATGTAATAAATGATGATTATCGTATAGATTATCTAAAAAAACATATTTTAGCATGTCAAGAAGCTATTACTGATGGAGTGGACTTATTAGGATATTGTACATGGAGTTTTACTGATTTGTTAAGTTGGCTGAATGGTTATCAAAAACGTTATGGTTTTGTTTATGTAAATAGAGAAGAATTAGATGAGAAGGATTTGGCTAGATATAAAAAGAAAAGTTTCTATTGGTATAAAAAAGTTATCGAAAGTAATGGTGAGGAATTATAGGGTAAAACTAAAATAGATTTTTTAAATGTTTTATGTTATTAAAAATTGTAAGAATTTGATTTTGTGAAAATGAACAAGGTAGAAAATTTAAAATTACAAATTTTTTGAGAACTAAATATAAAAAATATATAAAAGGAGGAACTGTTAATGGGGAAAAAAGGATTTCCAAAAAATTTCTACTGGGGTGGTTCTACATCAGCGTATCAAATTGAGGGTGCATGGAATGAAGATGGAAAAGGGCCATCAGTAATTGATATGAATACGCATTTGCCTGAGGGAACAACAGACTTTAAAGTAGGAAGTGATCATTATCATAGATATAAGGAAGATATAGCCTTAATGGCAGAATTAGGACTTAAGGCCTATAGGTTTTCTATTGCTTGGACTCGTATTTATCCAAATGGTACAGGTAAGATAAATAAAAAGGGAATAGAATTCTATAATAATTTGATAAATGAGTTATTGGACAAAGGAATAGAACCTATAGTGACAATGTATCATTTTGATCTTCCTTATGCACTTCAAGAAAAAGGTGGATGGTCTAATAGAGACACAATAGATGCTTTTGAGAGATATGCAAAAACATTATTTGAACATTATGGTGACAGGGTAAGATGTTGGCTTACAATAAATGAACAAAATATGATGATTTTACATGGAGAGGCAATAGGGATAGTGGATAGAAATTTAGAGAACCCTAAAAAAGAACTTTATCAGCAAAATCACCATATGATGTTGGCTCAAGCTAAAGCTATGCATTTATGTCATGAAATGTATCCAAATGCAAAGATTGGACCAGCTCCAAATATTTCAATTGTATATCCTGCCACAAGTAAGCCAGAAGACATATTAGCTGCACAAAATTGTTCTGCTGTACGTAATTGGATGTACTTAGATATGGCTTGTTATGGGAGATACAATAGCATTGCTTGGAGTTATTTAGTGAAAAATGGATATGAACCAGAAATAGAAGATAGAGATATGGAAGTATTGAAAAAAGCAAAACCTGATTTTATAGCATTCAATTATTATAGCTCATTAACTGTAGAAGAAAGTAAAAATGATGGTTCAGATGTTTCTAGTATTGGAGATCAACAGATAGTTATTGGAGAAGAAGGGTTCTATAAGGGAGCTTCTAACGACTATTTAGAAAAGACAGAGTTTGGGTGGGAAGTGGATCCTGTAGGATTTAGAGCCACACTTCGTGAAATAAATGAAAGATATAACTTACCTTTAATTGTAACAGAAAATGGCTTAGGAGCCTTTGATAAATTAGAGGATGGGGATGTTATAAATGATGATTATCGTATAGAATATCTAGAAAAACATATAAAACAATGTAAACTGGCAATAGCTGAAGGAGTTAATCTAATGGGTTACTGTCCTTGGTCTGCTATAGATTTGGTGAGTACTCATCAAGGATGTAGTAAGAGATACGGCTTTATATATGTTAATCGTGATGAAGATGACTTAAAAGATTTAAGAAGGATAAAAAAGAAGAGTTTTGAGTGGTATAAGAAAGTTATTGAGAGTAATGGGGAGAAAATATAAACTGAATCTGAATAAACTTAATAGAATACAAAAAATATTATATTTTGAAAAAGGGAAAATATTAAGAAAAGAGATGAAAGAAAAATAATTTGAGGAAGTTTAACAGGAGGGAAATCAAGTGAAGTTAATTATTAATGCAGATGATTTTGGAAGAACAAGAGGAATAAATTATGGTATAGTAGAATGTATGAAAAAAGGAATCCTTACTTCAACAACAATTATGATGACTATGCCTTACGCAGAACATGCAATTGAGCTAGCTAAAAAAGAAGGAATAAAAAGTATAGGAGTTCATCTTACATTTATAGAAAAATCTTTGTCACAAGGGAAGACACTTGTGGATGAAAATGGAGACTTTAAAAAATATCCGGAGTTAATGGCTGAGGCTGATGTGGAAGAAATAAAAAAAGAGATGAGAATGCAGATAGATAAATTGATTAGTTTTGGAATAAAACCAACACATTTAGATGGACATCATCACGCACATTTATATTCATCAAAAATGGTAGAAGCTGTATTTGAAATGGCAAGAGAATATAAATTACCAGTTAGAGTGGGAAATGTAAGAGCTACAAGATTAGGAGAAGAAATAATTTTACCAGATGATATTAGAACTACTAATATTTTTGAAGGGAATTATTATGGTGAAAGAGTAAATTTAACGGATTTTGTAGAAATTTTAGATTTATTAGGAGACCAGGAAGTAGTGGAATTAATGTGTCATCCAGCATTTTTATGTAGTGATACTTTAAGAAGTACTTATGCTTATCCTAGACTAATTGAGCTGGATATATTAACTGGAGATGGGGCTAAGGAGTATATTAGGGATAAGGGAATTGAATTGGCTGATTTTACAGTATTATAAAAAATATTGGATTTAAAAATAGAAGGAGAATTTATGAAGAAAAGTATTGTTTTATTGATGGTAATTTTTTGCTCTGTGTTTATAATTGGAGCATCAAAAGAGAAGGTTAATTATGAGTATTATAGTGGACGAAAATTAGGGGGAGAGTTTCAGAATTCTAGTATAATTGTGGAGCCAAAGACTAAGTCTTACTATGTAAATATGGATAAAATATCTACTAATTTAGATTTGGCAATTGTTGAGGGAAGCTTAGCAATAGTAAAGGAGCAAGTGGAAGGTTCTGAAGACCCATATAAAAATGAAAGTACAATTTGTTTTGCTTTGGCATTAACAGATGCATCTGTTAAAATGGATTGGTCTGATGGAAAGCATAAAATGAGAAGGTTAGATAAAAGTGAATTGAAAGCATTATCTGATTCAGCTGATAAGAATGGGGAAATCATAAAAGAATTAGGGAATGTAAATTGGCTTTATTTATCAAAAGAAAAAAGTGGATTGCAGATGATAGTAACACCTTAATTAGAGAAAATATATCAAAAAAGACCTTGGAAAACGGTCTTTTTTTAATTTATTAAATTAATGAAAAAATTATTTTTGTATTGAAAGTCAGTTTTTATAGTAGTTTTACGTGTTTATTAAACTATGTATAAATTGACTAAGCCCTATTTTCAGGGTAGACTTTAATTGTAACAAAAAAATTTTAGGAGGTAACTTATGAAACTTAGAAACAGAACCATTTTGACATTTCTTATGCTTTTTATGTCAATCTTTACAATTTATGCATTGCCAGTGAAGGAAACTAAGCTTAAAAAACTTAACTGGTCTGAAAACACTTATAGTGCACTTAATACTTTGATCAAAGAAAATAGTATTAATAGTGAAAACTATGACATTAGAAGTACACCTTATGCAGTATTTGATTTTGATAATACTACAGCAATGAACGACATACAGGAAGCATTACTTATTTATCAGCTGGAAAATCTTATATTTAAAGTAACTCCAGAACAATTAGGAGAGGTACTTAGAACAGAAGTTCCTAAGGATAATTTCTCAGATGAATTTAAAAATTCAAAAGGGGAAAGCTTAAATATCGATATTGTAGCAGATGACTGTGTTACAAGTTATACTTGGCTTTATAATAACTATAAAGGACTTGGTGGAAAAGGGACAAAGTCTTTAGCAGAAGTGAAGAAATCACCTGAGTACAAAGATTTTACTACTAAAATACGTTATTTATATGATGCAATTGGAGGAACATTTAGTCCTGATATTAGTTATCCTTGGGTGACATATTTATTTACAGGAATGAATTCAAGTGAAGTTCAAGATCTTGCTGAAAAATCAAATGATTATTGGTTTAAGCAGAATAAATATGGAAAAGTAACTTGGACAAGCCCTAAAGAAAAGCCAGGAAAAGCTGGAGTAGTTAGTGTAACTTATAAGACAGGTCTTCGTATTATGCCTGAAATGATAGATTTATATAATATACTTATGAATAACGGGATAGATGTTTATGTTTGTTCAGCATCATTTATTGATGTAATAATGGTGTCAGCAACTAACACTAAATATGGACTTAATGTAAAACCAAGTAATGTTTTTGCAATGCAGCTAAAAACAGATAGTAATGGAAGATATATAAATCAATATGATTATAATAATTATTTTCAAACTCAAGGAGCTGGGAAAACTAAGACTATAGATAAGTTTATTAGGCCAAGTCATGGTGGAAAAGGGCCTATATTAGTAGCTGGAGATAGTGATGGAGATTATAATATGTTATCAGATTATAAAGATTTGAAGTTAGGATTAATAATTAATCGTGTAAAAGGCGGGCCAATAGGAAAGTTATCTAAGCAAGCAGCAGATACTTTTGGAAAAGGAAATGCGATTTATTATTTACAAGGTAGAAATGAGAATACAGGGTTGTTTATCTCTACTGAAAAAACTATTCTTTTAGGTGGTAAAGAGGAAAAGTTGGTTAAATAATATAACAATATAATAATAGTTAGATGTGGGGACTGTTACAATGGGGTGATGGTCTTTTTTTGGTGGGAGTGGGAGTTGGAAATTTATTCTTAAATATATATAAATATAAAAAAAACTGAGCAAAAAATAAAATTTATGTTATAATTAATTAAAATATAACATGTTAAAAAATATAGTAATTAGGATGGTTTTGAATTAAAATTGTTTATTTGAGGTGGATGATATGATTAATGTTCAGAAATATGAAGAAGATTTTATACATATAATTCAGATTGAAGAATTAAATGAAAAATGGAAAGGTTTTATTAAAGAAGATTTTTCATCAATTTGTTTGAATTGGGATAAAGAAGAGATAGAATCTGTATTAAAACGGTTTTGGCAAAGCTATGAGAAAAAAGATGATAATACTAAAAAAGGGATGATAGCAGAATTTTTTGCACATTTGTATTTGAGGAATGAACTAAAATTTGAACAAAAATCTTTATTTTCTAATTTAGAGGAAAATTCAATAAAAAAAGGATTTGATGGTGTTTATCAAGATACAGAAAATAAAATTTGGATAATGGAGTCAAAATCTGGAAATTTAAAAAAAATTTCACTAGGTAGCGAACATGTAAATAATTTAAATGATGGATATATTGGGATAAGTAAGAAAATATCAGGAAAAGATGTAAATAACAACAATCCTTGGTTAAATGCATTGCATCATTCTAAGATAATAGATGGTAGTGAAGAACTGCAGAAAATTTTAAAAAAAAGAAGTAAAGAACTTATTCATGGAGATGGTATGAATATTTCAGAAATAAATATTATACCGACTTCTACTGTTTATTTTGAGAATGAATTAGAAAATGAAGATTTAAATATGATTGAAAAAATAAAAAATAAAAAAGAGAAAATGAAATGTATGAATTTAATTATAGTGTGTGTAAATAAGAGAAAGAAAGAAATTTTAGTGGAATATTTAAGGGAATTAAGTGGTGATAATTCTGATGAGTGAGTACAAGATGGATACAAGTTTATTAACAAAATTAAACAAAGAAGAAAGTCTAAATATAGTAATTGAAAAATTATTTTGTGACAAAGATCTAAATTTTAATGAAAAAATTTTTATACTTACCATATCATTGGATTTTTTTAAAGAATTTGAAATAAAAAAAAATAAAATTTATTTTGAACTTGGTTATTATATAATATTAAAATATAGTTTTAAATATGGAGATTATAGACCATTATATGATATTGCATTTTCGATCGGTTTTTATCCTATTATTAATGTAATAGAAAAATTAAATTTAGTTGAAGATAAAGGACTGAGTGACTTATTTGCTGTAAATGCTATAAAAAGATATAGATATAAGAATGTAATTGAAACTTCAGAACAATTAAAAAGTAGAGAAGAAATAGCAAGCATATCTGGAAATTTTGCATATATTGCTCCCACATCATATGGAAAATCAACAATAATGATTGAAAATATTATGAAGTTTAAATATGACAAATCAGTAATTATAGTGCCAACTAAATCATTATTAATGCAGACTTTTAGAAACCTAAAAAGTGAATTTGAAAATAATAATGTGCACTTGAAATTAATAACTCATGATGAAATGTATAATGAAGAGAATAAATTTGTTGCAGTTTTGACTCAAGAAAGAGCATTAAGGCTATTAAGTAGAAATGGAGATTTATATTTTGATTCTATATTTATTGATGAAGCCCACAATATGTTTTCAGGAGATTCTAGGGCAAGATTATTAGCTCGGTTAGTTAGGATAAATTATATTAGAAAAAATAGTTTTCATTTATCTTATTTTTCACCATTAATAGAATCATCAGAAAATTTACAAGTATCTAATGCAGAAATGAAAGAAATAAAAACCACTAGAATAAATTTTAATTTAAAAGAAATTGAAATAAAATATTTTACTCAAGAAAATAAACTTAAATTATACAATAGATTTTTAGATAAATTTTATAATTTAGAAAAAAATGAATTTATAGATTATTTTGATTATATTCAGAGTGAAAAAGGGGATAAAAAATTAATTTATCTAAATTCACCAAAAAAAATAGAAGAATTTTCAAAGGATTTATATGAAAAGATAAATATTGGGAAAATAGAATCTAAAGAAATCAATTTGATTAAAGATCAAATATCTAAATTTTTGCATCCAGATTTTTATATTAATAAACTTATTGACAAAGGAATAATTTATTTACATGGAAAAGTTCCAGATTTTATAAAAGATTATTTGGAATATAAATTTAAAGAAATAAAAGATTTGAGATATATAAGTGCTAATAGTGTGGTATTGGAGGGAGTAAATTTACCGATTGATTCAATGTATATACTAGACTCATACGGATTGACTAAAAATAAGTTGATAAATTTAGTTGGTAGGATTAATAGATTGAATTCAATATTTGGTGATTTAAGTCAAGAAAATTTACATAAGCTTTTATCAGAAGTTACTTTTATTGAGTGTAAACACGCGACTAATGACCATATGAGGAAAATAAAAGATTTAAGGACATTTAAAGTGAAAGATAAAGTCGAAAATTATTTATTAGAAAAATTTAATTTAGATAAAGTTAAGGACGAGAAAAAACAAAAAATAGAAGAAATACTTAAAGAAGAAGACAATCTATTATTTATGAATGAAAAAGAGATAAGTGAAGAAGAATTGTTACATTATAAGCTTGTAGAAATAGGGATAAGTAATTTTTTTAATATTAATTTAGAAATTTTAAGAATTATAAATAATAGATTGAAAGAGAAATTTGAAGAAGAAAAAGAAATAATAGAAGATTGTATGAAGAAGATACATGTAATTTTTTTTGAAGATATGGAAAGATTTAAGCCAGAGTATTATAAAGATTTTGAAGTTGAACGTCTAAAACATAAAAAAACAATGGAATATTATGGATCTTTTATAAAAAATGTAAATTTTTCTATGAAAGATAGAGTTGATTTTTTGGTGAAATATTGGGTAGAAGAAGTGGGAAATAAGAAGTTTTATATTGGAAGAACATTTGGAGAGCATGAATATTATTCAGAAAATTATTCAGAAAAATCAAATAAAGCTTATATTATACCGGCAGAGAAAAATAAAGTAGAATTAATTAATTTAGCAATAATAAAAATAAAAATGGAAGAAGAATTTTTATCATTTAAATTAATGAAATTTATTGAATTTTTATATTATTATAAAATAGTAAATAAAGATCAATATAATATAATGAAGTATGGTACTTCAGATAATGAAATAATAAATTATATACAGCTAGGAATAAATAGAGAACTAATCAATGTTTTGAAAAAAAATAATATTTTTGAAGATCTTATATTCAATAGTAGTGGAAACATAATAATAAATCCTGATATGAAAAATGATTTTCAAATAAAGTTTGAAAAATTAGAAGATTTGCATAAATTTGAAATAACTAAATATATAATGAATTATGGAGAGTAAAAATACAAGTTATTCTAGATTATTCTCATATAAAATGTTAAAATAGAACAATAAATAAACATAAAGGAGCGGGGTTATGTTAAAGTCAAGATTACCAGAGTTGATGGAGAAAAAGGGGATAACAGGTATAGATAAATTAGTCAGAGAAATGGCTAAAAAAGATATAGATATGAGTAGAGTTCCGTTAGATAAGTTATATTTAAATAAGAAGATAGAAACCATAAAACTAGAAACAATTGTGAAATTAATGAGATTTTTTGAGTTGAAGAAAATAGATGAGATTGTGTATAAAGAGGACTAGGTGTCCTTTTTTATTTTCCTGATTTTTTTGATATATAGACATTTTAGATTGTCACGTCGCTTCGCTTCTCACAATGACAGAGTGGTGGGATTCGCATAGAAAACCTAAGGCTATTTTTAGGATATATTATTGTAATAAAAAGTGTAAATTATTAATAAAATAAGCATTGACACTACTTCCATAATTTTATATAATCTATCTATAGATGTATATTTATAAATATACATTTTGAAATTAAAAGGGAGAGTGGTTATATGG
>JAGOZX010000156.1 GCA_018058425.1 Sebaldella sp. | reverse complement strand
TTCTTTATATTCAGTATTAAAAAGATTTTTATCTAAGGAAATCATACTTGTAAATATGTTAATATCTTCTTTGGCAAGTTGTTTTTTCGCTTTAAGGCCTTCTAAATTATCATTTGTTTTTATATATAAAGAGCCTTCTAATGATTTTTTTAAAAGTTTAGTTAAATTAATTATTTCTGTAGAATTTTTATGAAAAATTTGAATGTAAAACATTTGTTCCAATCCGATTTTATTTCTAATTTCTTTTAATATATTGATAAATTTATTAACATTGTCTAATTTAATTATTGAATTACTAGTTATATTAGGAATAGAATAAAGCCCATAGACTTTTTTTTCTACTACAAAACTTGAAAAATCTAAAATGTAAACCACATAGTCCTCCTATAATAAATCATGAATATTTACTAACCCGACTAAATCATTATCTTTATTCAAAACAGGTAATACAGTTACTTTTTTCTTGTTATCTTCCATTTTTTCCAAAGCTTCATAAGCATTATCATCTTCAAATACTGTAACAGGATTTACTGTAAAAATCTCTTTTGCTTTGAAAGAGAAAAAATCATCTTTATTTTTTAGAAGTCTTTTTAAATCACCATCAGTAAGAATTCCTAAGATTTTTTTAGGAGATTCTTTTTCTATCATAAATACTGCTCCCAATCTTTTTTTTGTAAGTTCAGCAAGAATTTTATCCATAGTACTTTCAGTATCAACAACGGGAAGATTTTCATAAGAAATCATTACATCCTTTACTTTTAATAATAATTTTCTTCCTAAAGCTCCACCAGGATGATACATAGCAAAATCTTTTGCTTCAAAATTTCTTAATCTCATAATAGTAATCGCTAAGGCATCTCCCATTACTAATAATGCTGTAGTAGAGGCAGTTGGAGCAATATTTAAAGGGCAAGCTTCTACCTCAACTCCTGTATACAAAACTATATCTGAATTTTTAGCTAATTCTGATTCTATATTTCCTGTAAAAGAGATAATTTTTGCACCTATTCTTTTGATAGGTTCAATGATATTAACAATTTCTTGAGATGAGCCACTGTTAGAAATTATAATAACAATATCATTGCTGTTAATCATTCCTAAGTCTCCGTGAACAGCTTCTGCTGCATTCATAAATACTGTTGTTGTCCCTGTAGACATTAAAGTTGCTGCTATTTTTTTACCGATAATTCCAGATTTTCCAATACCCGAAATAACTATTTTTCCATTACAACTAAGAATTTCATTTACTACTTTTACAAAACTATCATCTAATTTTTCCTTTAGTTTGACTACTTGATTTATTTCAATATCAAAAATTTCTTTTCCTAAATTTAATATATTCATATTTATTTTCTCCTAAATCTAATTTTTATATAATCCAAAACTCGCCAACCAAGCAATAAATACAGTTAAAGCCCCAGTCAGAAATCTTGAATATAGAACAGAGGGAACTCCTACTTCTACCGTTTCTATTTCTGCTTCTGCCAAACCTAATCCTACAGGGATAAAATCGCAAGCAGCTTGAGAATTTATTGCAAATAATGCTGGTAATGCTAAATGCGGAGGAATATTCCCTTTCCCTATTTCTACTCCTATTAAAACTCCAACTACTTGAGCAATAACTGCCCCAGGTCCCAAAAATGGTGACAAAAAAGGAAATGAACAGACTAAAGAAATAAAAATAAGCCCGCCAATAGAACTTGTAAATGGACTTAATATTTTAGCAAAAAAATCTCCAATTCCTGTTTCTAATATGACTCCAATAATCATAGATACAAAAGCCATAAAAGGCAAAACAGTTTTTAAAATTGTATCAATAGTATCTCTCCCCGATTGATAAAATATAGTAACTATTGACCCCATTTTTATACCAATATTTGACATTGCTTTACTTATTAACAAAGAATTATTTTCAATATCATTGCTTGTTTTTATTTTTTTCTCTTCATTCGGTTCTTTATTCTCTATTTTATTAATGATTTCAACTTTTTCTAATAAATCAATATTTGCAATTTTTACATCAGAAACATACAAACTTTCTGTAATATAACTAGCCAAAGGTCCACTTTTCCAAGAAGGGTTTATATTGATTGTGAGTATTCCTTTTTTAGGGTATAAACCACATCTTAAGGTTCCTCCACAATTTATAATTACTGCGATTAATTGACTATCTTCTACAGTAGTTTTATAGCCATCTACAAGTTCTGCACCAGATAACTCTGAAATTTTTAGAGCTATCTCAGGAATTTCACCACTAGTGATATACATTATTTTATTTTTTTCATTTGTTGGAGTTACAATTAGAGGACCTCCAAATCCATTTTCACCAGCCATTATTTTTATACTTCTATACATATTCATCACTCCAACTGTAATTAAAATTTAACTTTTGATTTAAGAGTTTTACCCTGTTGCTTTGATACATATGCAGTTGTATAATCTGTAACCCATCCTCTAATAAAATTTGTGACAAGCCCAACTAAGAAATATCTCATGGCAAGTTCAGATACTGAATATCCTAAGTTTTCTATTCCTGCTGCTACACCTAAGAATATAAATAATTCACTGGGATTAACATGTGGAAACAATCCATTCATTGTATGGCACGAAAAGGAAGCAGCAGCATAATAACTTGGTTTATATTTTTCAGGCAAAAATTTTCCTAAAGATAATGTCATAGGATTAGTAAAGAAAAAAGTACCTACTAATGGTAATAATAAATAGCGAGTAATTGGATTTGCAGTACTTTTGGCTGCCAATCTTTCAATTCTTCTTTTACCAATGAGTCTAATAACTGTATTCATTCCTACGAGTAACATTATTAAAAGTGGAAGAATATCTCTAGTCATTATGATAAAAGTTTCTCCACCTTTTTTAAACATATTAATAAACGCTTCTGCAAATTTCGTTAATATTTCCATGGTTATCCTCCAGAATATAGGCTATCAAGAGCTTTTTTTAATCCCCTATCTATCTTCAAAGTTTCTCTTTTCTTATTTAACTCATTTAGTGTCATATTATTAAATAGAGAATACTCTTTCATTCTAGAAAAAACGGTAACTCCCTGCATTTTTTTCCCATTTATAATCTTTTCATTTTCTCCAATTACAAGAACTATTACTGTTCCTGCGTAAAATCCACCTTTGGCTCTACCGATAACTACTTTTCCTTCTTTTCTCAAATTCACTAATTCTTTACTAAAATTTTTTACTTGAATAAATCCCAAAATTGCTTGAAGTATCCATGCAC
>JAGOZX010000105.1 GCA_018058425.1 Sebaldella sp. | reverse complement strand
ATATCAGTATTTCCTTAGCAATTAATAATACATCTAATATGATATTTTTTTACTTTATGCTATTTTTTAATACTTTATCTTTGAAAATATAAATAATAAAATAAAAAGACCCTTTTATGAATTCAGGTCTTTACTTAATTTTTTTTTACATTTTTCCAAATAAGATTTTTGTTATTATTTTTTCTCTACTACTTCTCCAAATTTATAATAATTTATTTTATCTTCTGCATATGGACAACCTTCATGTTCATCTACTAGTTCACATGTTGAAATTTTAAAAGTTTTTCTATCTGCTTCATTTATTTTTCGCCCCACATAATATACATTATTTTTATCTACTGCATAGCTTGAGCCTATAATTTTAAAACTCTTAAAATCTACTTCTTTTATTCTCTCTCCTTCATAATATACATTTTTATTATCTTTAAAATATAGTGATTCTATTGTTCCTCTTGATATATAAGTAAAATAAGATGGATTCACACCTTTTATTTTAATTCCTCTATAATAGACATTTCTCTTATCTTTTCCATAGTCACTATCTCTTTCTATTACTTTAAATGTGTTGAAATCTGCTTCTTTTAGAAGTATGTCTTCAAAGTATACTGCTTTATCTTCTATATTGCCTATTTTATATTCACTAAATAAGGCTATACTTAATACTATAAATAGTAATAATTTTTTCATTATTCATCCTCTATTCTTTTTTATTATTATACTATATCGCAGGTCAAAAAAGAATCTAAAATTGATTGTGGTTTTATCTGATCTTTTCATTTTATACTTCTTGAGGATTTTTCCTCTTCTTTTGAATAAATAATTTTATTTTTTATTTACTATATTTCCTTCATAATAATAATTCTTTTTGTCCTTGGCATCATAGTGAATTATTGGTTCTTCTAACCTAGCTCCATAATATGCACTAAAAGTTTCTATGTCTGCTTTTCTTATTTTTTTTCCTTCATAATAAATATTTTTCTTATCTTTTGCATAGCCATTATCTAGTGATTCAAAAGTTTTGATATCTACTCCCAATACTTTTACTCCTGTAAGACTACTATCTTTAACTGTATTTTCTGTATGAGGATAAATATATAATACTTCATTTTCTATTATTTTATACTCACTTAATGATAATACACTTATTATTATAAATAATATAATTTTTTTCATTCTTTTACTCCTCTTTGATATGGTTAATATAGTTATAATGTTTTGATAAATAAGAAAAGAGCACTTTGGTAATATGCTAAATTAATAATCCCATCAAAACCAAGAAAGTCGAAAACACTCGACTTTCGACTTTCTGTGATGTGCAAAATCTCTCTTTTTAAAAATTTTGGTTCTTTGTTTTATTTGGTTTTTTATGCTATAGTCTTCTAATATCCTAACATTTTTAATTCCATCAGTATATTTCCTGCTTTGGGATGATTCTTTTTTAATGCTAAATTTGCATAATATTTTGCATCTTCATATTTACCTTGATCTTTAAATATTACACCCAATCCATATAAGCCTTCTACATCATCATTTTCTACTGCTTTTCTCAAATATTTTTCTGCTAAATCATATTTCTTTTGATCTTTGTATAAGAAAGCTAAAGCTATTATAGAATCTTCATCATTATATGTATCAATAGAATATTTTAAATACTTTTCTGCCTGTATCATATCTTTTTTATAAAAATAAAGTATTCCTAAGTTATTTGCGGCTTTTGAATGTCCGTTTTCAATTCCTTGTTTTAAATATGGTTCTGCTAAATCATATCTTCCTTCTATCATATATAGGCTTCCAAGTACACTTACTCCATCAGCATCTCCTTTTTCTATTGATAATTTAAAGTATTTTTCTGCTAAATCATATTTTTCTTGGGCCATATATACACTTCCTAAAGAAATTAATCCTGATATGCTTCCTTTTTCTATTGCTTTTTTTGCATATTTTTCTGCTTTGTCTAATTTATCTTGAGCCATATACAAAAAAACTAATCGTACAATTCCATTTTCCGATCCTAACTCTGATGCTTTAAGTAAATACTTCTCTGCTTCTTTAAAATTTAATTGTGTATCATAAATAATTCCTAAATTTAACATTGCATCTATTGATCCATCTTCTACAGCTTTTTTATAATAAGGCTCCGCACTTTTAAAATCTTCTTTTTCCATAAATTCTTCTGCTTTTTCTAGATTAATATTAGAATACGCAACTATTGAAATACTTAAAATTAGTAAAAATAATAATATTTTTTTCATTTAACCTCTCCAGACTTTATAATAATACTATACTATATATGTGAAATTAAGGTGAAGAAAGCACATATATGGATAATATATTAACTTAATAATAGTTATTCTTATAAAATTCAAAACTAACCAAAGAACTTCCCTTTATAAAAATTCTCATTTCCAAGTTTCTCTGCTGTTAATCTAAACATAACACAGCCATCTGGGCATACAATTTCCTTCCCATATTTACTATTGCCACCGATGTTCTCCAGATCTCCCCCACTTCTTACTGCTTCCATAATTGGAAACATAATCATCATTACTTTAGAACAAATACCCTGTCCATCTGTATTTACTGGACAACCGTAGGTACAAGTATATTTATCTCCTATCTCTTCACCATTACGACAATATCTATCTGTGCGCTCTCCATGAAGAAATCTTATTACCTCAATTTCAAATTTATACTCTTCATCATACCATTTTTTCATAATTAACCTCCAAATTTTCTAGATTAAAACCACAAAACTTTCAATTATTGAAATATAATAATATTATAATTCATTATACCTTATTGACATTCTAGACACAAGGTCAATGGCTATTTATTACAACCCAAAAAGTATAATTATTATCTAACATTACAGAAAGCTGAAAATACTCAATTTTCAGCTTTCTGTAATGTGTAAAAACTATTTTTTTGAAAATTATGGTGGCTTGGCTTATGGGCTAAGTATATTTGTGTTCTGTATGTGTGCTTCTATACGAAGTTTTATAGCATCTATCTGTCTTTAACTCTCCTTCCACTTCTTTCTTTTCTTATTTCACACTGTTTAACGTGAAATAAAAAAGAACAACTATTTAAGCTGTTCTCTTTTAAAAATTAAATATATCAAATTAATTAGATTCATCAAACTTTTTATAGCTTTTACTAATAAATCTCATAATTAACATTATTTTATTGCAGTTTGTTCAGAGTTCTCTTATTCCAACACTATTATTTCAACTTTTCTATTCCAATATCTTTTTTCAACTGTCTTTTCTAATGGTTTCTCTGGCTCCCTTACTTCTAATGACACTATTTCTATACTTTTATCTAAATTATAATCTATAAGTATTTTATACAGTTCCACAACTCTTTTATAAGCTAGGCTTTTGTCTTTTTTATACTCATCTAAATTTACATATCCAACCAATTTTATTTTGGTTATTTTTTCTTTTTTTCCAGGTATATTAGGATCATTAAGATAAGCTCTAACCATTATCTTTATATCTTTCATTTCATACTCGTTTGGCGTTGCAGAGTCCACTTTATAACCATTAACTATGCACATAGACAACTTAGATTCAGAAAATTTACAATTAATATCAATACGGTCTCCTGTGGCTGGGATAACTTTAACAATTTCAGGATATTCTTTATTATCATTTATTTCTTCATTACTAAAAATTGATATGCTTATTATCATAAATAGCAATATTATTTTCTTCATTCTGTTTCCTCTCATTAAGTTTTTATATTCTATTATACAATATTTAATCAAATAAAAAAAGTCTCTCCCGACAAGAAAGAGACTTTTAATAGATGGAACCCTAGAAGTAAACAAAGAATTTAAAATGATAAGTCTAGAAGAAAGTTTAAAAAATGCTTTTGAATTAAATATAAATGTTGGAATTTTCAATAACACAAAATACATAAAAGAAAATTTAAAAGATGTGCCATTTAACAAATTAAATTATAGCTATTACTACGAATCTACTGAAAGCAAGCAATATAAAAAATTAGGTAAGTTAACTATTGATAAGTCTAAACTTTCGAGTTTTAATTTTGATTCTTTTAACGATCGTAAACTTTTAAAACTATTTGAAGTTAAAAGAGAAATGGACTTTAAAGTGTTATTTAAAAACTATATTACAAATTAACTAAAATAGAAATAGTAGTTTAGTATAACTGCTATTTTTTATTTAAAATATCTAGTTCTCAAATAATAATTTTGTGTACTATTTATATACTGTGTGTGATTGTAAATAAAATCCACCCAGTTTCTATCAATTCTCATTGAACCAAAAATTTGAAAACACTCAGTTTTCGACTTTCTGTAATGTGTAAAAACTATCTTTTTAGAATTATGGCACCTGGTTTTATAAGCTTTAAAAGTATATTTGTGTGCTGTGTGTGCTTCTTTATAAAACTTATAGTATCTATCAGTTCTTAACAAGTAATCTTAAAAATATTATGTAATTTATTCTTAAAGTGAAATGTATTAAAAAGATAAATAAAATCTATCATATAAGATTGATACAAAATATATTGTTTTATTCTTGAATTATACTATTAAGCAACCACCCAAAATAAAACATTATTTAGCTATGGGTATATTCTTTTGAACTATTTTTATACTTATTCCCATTATTTATAATACATCCACCATCACCCCAAGGGACACAACTATTTTCTCTAGTCCCTTCTATAAACTCTATTTTCTCCCTAGAATCACTGCCTTCTAATCTTTTTCCTTTAAAATAAATATATCTTTTATCTTTATAATATCCTTGTTTTAACACAGTGAAGCTTTTAGAATCTGCTCCTTTTATTTTTATATTTTTAAAATATACATTTCTTTTATCTTTTCCATAATCCCTGTATTCACATGTCTCTTTTGAATACGAAATATTCTCAAACTCTTTTGAATTCGCGTTATTTAATAACATCTCTTCATTTTCTACATCTTTATAATATACTTTATTATTTTTAATCACGTATGGATTTTTAGGGTTTATTATAGTCCTACATGGAAAAAGACTGAAAGATATTAAAAAAAATAACAAAATACTATTTTTCATTTTTATCTCCTATCTATTAATTTTTTATAACTTAATTATATTTATAATATACTCAATTCCTAAGTTATTAATATCCTAATTCCTTTAACCCATTTAACATTGTTTCTGCTTTTGGATGATTCTTTTTTAATGCCAATTCTGCATAATACTTTGCATCTTTGTAATTACCTTGTTCTTCATATATAACGCTTAAACCATATAATGCTTCTATATCGTCATTTGCTATTGCTAACTTTAAATATTTTTCTGATAATTCATACTTCTTCTCTCTTTTATATAAAAGAGCCAAATCCGCCATAGCTGCTGGATCATTATATTCATCTATTGCTATTTTATAATATTTTTCTGCTAATTGATTTTTGTCCTGTATAGAATATAGATACCCTAACTGACCTGCTGCTTTTATATTTTTACTATTTAAGCCTCTCTTTAAAAACGACTCCGCTAAGTCATATTTTTCTTCAAAAATATAAAGTGTACCCAAATTTCCTATTGCATCTATATCACCTTTTTCAACCGCCATTTTTAAATATTTTTCTGATAATTCATATTTCTTTTCCATCATATACGTCGACCCTAAGATATTCATCGCATATACGTTTCCTTTTTTTATTGCTTCTTTAGCATATTTTTCCACCAAATTATACTTTCCCTGTCCAAAATAGAAAATCAATAAAGAATTGTATCCATCTTCTGAATTATTTTCCGATGCTTTCAAAAAAAGTTTTTCTGCTTCATTTAAGTTTAACTGAGATGTATAGATAATTCCTAAGTCTATCATAGCATCTATTGACCCTTCTTTTATGGCCTTTTTATAATATGATTCTGCACTTTTGAAATCTCCTTTCCCCATAAATTCTTCTGCTTTTTCTAGATTAACATTAGAATATGAAACTAATGAAACACTTAAAATTAATAAAAATAATAATATTTTTTTCATATAATACCTCCAAACTTTATAATATAAATACTATATCATATCTGTGAAATTAACGTGAAGAAAAAGGACAATACTAAAAATGATAAGTAAAATAATTATTTTTTACCACACATCTCCTTTTACTTATACTCAATTTTACTAAGATTTAGATAATAAAAAGGCTTTTCTAAAATAACATTTTTGTGTGCTGTATGTCTGCTGTAAATCCCCCCCAGCCCCCCAAAAATTCTCATTGAACCAAAAAAGCCGAAAACACTCGGTTTTCGACTTTCTGTAATGTGTAAAAACTATCTTTTTGAAAATTGTGGTGATCTTCTTGCTTTTTTCTTCCCGTATTTCTTTCTCTCAACCATTCTAGAATCTCTTGTTAAGAATCCAGCTTCTTTTAAAGCTTTCTTTAAATTCTCATCAGCTTCTAATAATGCTCTAGACACACCATGTCTTATAGCACCTGCTTGACCAGTATTTCCTCCACCATTTACATTTACTCTTACACCATATTTTGCTAGTGTTTCAGTTAATGTTAATGGTTGTTCTACGATCTTAGCTAAAAGTTCTCTTCCACCAAAATATTTTCTCATTTCTTTACCATTTATAAGTATCCCATTTTCTCCTGGAATTAATCTCACTCTTGCAACCGAAGTTTTTCTTCTACCAGTTCCCCAATATTGAATTTTATTTGCCATTAATATTTCCTCCTATAATTCTATCTTTTCAGGTTTTTGTGCTTCATGTTTGTGATCTGTGCCTTTATAAATTTTAAGTCTATTAATCATTTCTCTTCCTAATTTATTTTTAGGCAACATTCTTTTAACGGCTAATCTAATTACTTCAGTTGGTTTTTTTTCTAACATTTCTTCAAGAGATCTGACTTTTAATCCGCCTGGATATCCACTATGTCTGTAGTACTTTTTATCTAGCATTTTGTTACCAGTAACTGCAAATTTATCTGCATTTGTTACAACAACAAAATCTCCTCCATCAACATGTGGTGTATAAATTGGTTTGTGTTTACCCATTAATTTAACAGCTATTTCTACTGCTATTCTACCTAGTACTTTTCCTTCTGCATCAATTTCGTACCAGTTTCTAACTACTTCTTCTTTTTTTAAACTTCTAGTGTATTTATTATTCACTTTATCCTCCTAAATTTTTTTATTAAGGATAACGGTTCCTTTGTGGGAAAGGATTATACCCTATTATTATATTAAATTTACTCTAGTATGTCAAGTAAAACTACCCACTTTTTTATAATTTTATTGAATAAGTTTCTTTATTTTTAAATAACTACCAGAAACTTAATTCTTAAAATTTATCATAATTCATCCTTATTGATATTTTTGTAATTTATATATTTCTGATAATATTACTAGAAAAAGCACACTATTACTTTATAAATGAGATTTCCGCTCTTTATATTTGTACATGAAAACTGGATTCCTAAGAACCCAGTAATCAAATAAAAAATTATTATTATTTTTTCTAGCAAAGTTAGTTTACACTTGTGGACTTATTTTTTCATTAGATTTATCTTTGTTTATTTTTTGTATAGTAGTTAACAGTCTTAAAATAGCAATTTAATCTTTATTTACAGCATTAAATCAAAAAAATATTTTATAAATTTTTATATTTAATTTTTATAAATTTATTTTTTCTAATTATATTTGAACTTCTTCAATGAAGTTGATAGACAAATTTTATATAGAAAAATAAATTTTTATGAATATTTTTTCCATAAAATAAAAAACTATCTACATCAATATATAATGATGTTTCATCATTATATAAGAAAAATATTTTTCTTATATACTTTATATTACTTGACTTTAAGTTTAGTATTTGTTAAACTTTTTTTGTATATTTTTTTTGAAGGATGTGATGATTGAATTGAAAAAATTAATTTTTATAAGTTTTATGCTTATTTTATTATTTTCTTGTGGATCAAAAGATAAGAAAGAATCTAAAACTTTAAATATTTACACTTGGACTTATTTTATTCCAGATGAAGTTATTGAAGGTTTTGAAAAAGAAACAGGTATTAAAGTAAAAATGGATTTTTATGATACTAATGAACAAATGTATGCAAAATTAAAATCTGGTGCTAAAGGATACGATATAGTATCACCTTCTACTGATATTTTAACTATTATGAAAGAAGAGGGAATGTTAGAACAATTAGATAAAGAAAAACTAAAAACTGTTTATGAAAACCTAAAAATGGATGAAATAGATAAGTTTTCAGAATCATATGATTCACATTTTGGATACTCACTTCCATATACATTTTCTGCTACTGGAATAGCTGTAAATAAAAAATATGTGAAAGACTATCCTAGAACTTTTGAAATTTTTGCTATGTCTCAGTATAAAGGAAGAATGACTATGCTTGATGATATGAGAGAATCTTTAGGTGCAACATTACAATACTTAGGCTACTCAGCTGAATCTGCAAATGATCAGGAATTAGAAGCTGCTAAAAATAAACTTTTAGAATGGAAAAAAAACTTAGCTAAATTTGACTCTACTACCTTTGGTAAGAGTTTTGCAAGTGGTGAATTTTACATCTCTCACGGTTATGCTGAAAACTATTTTGAAGAATTAAGTGAAGAAGATGCTAAAAATACTGATTACTTCATTCCAAAAGGTGCAATGATGTATATAGACAGTATGGTTATTTTAAAAAATTCTCCTAATAAAGAAAACGCATATAAATTTTTAGAATATTTATATAGACCAGAAAACTTTAAAAAAGTTTATGAACTATTTAAAGCTCCATCAGTAATAAAAGGTGTAGAAGAAAATTCTGATATAAAACCTCATGTTACTTTTGATGAAGTTATTAAAAATGCTACTCTTCCAAAAGCTCTTTCTACTGAAGCTTTAGAAAAACAGCAAAAAATATGGGAAGCTATAAAATTACAATAAATAAAAAGATCAAAGGTTATTAGAAAAAACTCTAATAGCCTTTTTTATTGCTTTATCAAATTAAATATTAATTGATACCTGATATTTACAGGTTCTATAATTTAAATTTAGCTCTACAATATAATAATCTATTTTATTAAAATATAAAATCATATCCACACACTCTTTTTAAAGATACTTTATTTATATTAATATCATCCTACTTAATTTTCTTTTTTCTCTATTTTGTTATAATACACAACATAATTCATTTCCTCTTAATTTTATCCCTTCTAAGCACTTGTCTGTCTTATGCTGGTCGATGACTGTTATTGTTCTAACTATTATCATAAGCACCTTTTTTGTCCCTACTACAGATGATATAATTACTAATTCAGCAGCTATAATATTTTCTAAATATCATATCAGTTTTTATAACCTAATAATTATTAATAAAATCTAATTTTAATAAATGCATTGTAAACTACAACAAGAAATGATACAATGGGCTAAAAAAGGAGGATAGGTTTTGAAGAAAATAATTAAATTGGAAGATAATGAAGTTATAATTGGTTGTGATGTTTCATATGATGTTATAAAAACAAAAAATGAAAACTTAAATTTCGAACCACAAATTGGGGATGAGGTGGAAATTTATGGTTCTGGAGATTCATTAATTGTGCATAAAAGAGTTTTCGAAAAAATAGGTAATAAAGTTGCTCTTAATACTATTTCAGATAGGTATGTTGAAGAAAACTTCAAAAAACGAGGCTATCCTGTAAATAAAGTAATTTATATTTTAATTGCTTTGTTTCTAGGTGGATTTGGCATTCATAAATTTTACTCAGGTAAAGTTATTCAGGGATTTCTTTACTTATTATTTTGCTGGACTTATATTCCTGCAGTTATATCATTTATAGAAGGTATTTTAGCTATCTTCAATCCTGCAGATTCACAAGGAAATATTTATATTTAAGCCTATAAAATTAATCAGCTCTGATCTAGAGCTGATTAATTTTTTTGCACAGGCTCCAATTATTATAGAAAGCTTAATTTACAGAGATTATTGCACACCCTCAATTTGTCATCGTACTCAAAGGGCACTTACGTGATAGCCTGTGATGTAACGATCTCTAACTAACCTTCCATAAAAACAAAACTATAAAATGAAAACTCTCTGTATATCTAAATAAGTAGCTTTATCTCTTTCTATAATTTCCCCTGTTTATTGCTTATGTAAAGTTTTACTTGTATTAAACGTCATAGATTCTCACGTCGCTATGCTTCTCAGAATGACAAAATTGTTAGTTTCATTTCTTTTAAAGAATAGCCCTCCAATCTGTCATCGTGAGGAGCCTGCGACGTGACGATCTCTAACTAACCTCGCATAAAAACAAAACCATATAATAAAAACTCCCTGCATACTTAATACAAGGAGCTTAACTTCTTACTTATCTAATTCCATTTTCTACTTTAAACTGTTCTATTTTTAAAAGTAGGTATTCTATTTGCTGTATCTCTGATACTTTTTTATCTATTTGCTTATCTACCTTTACTAATTCCTTATCTAATCTCTGTCCACTATTTAGATGCTGTCTTAAATTTGTCCATTTTCCTCTTGCACCTTCTCTTAATTCTCTTCTATATTCATATGTTGTAGCTGAACTTGATATCACTCCTACTACTGTC
>JAGOZX010000155.1 GCA_018058425.1 Sebaldella sp. | reverse complement strand
AATATGTGGAAAAAGACATAAGTAATAAATACCTAGAAAGTCTTTTCATACAAATAGGAAAAGATATGGGAATAGACATAAGTAAAAACTTCCAAGTAGAAAGTAATCATATTTTATATGAAGCAAACCAAGAGATAGTTCTAGAAGCGCAAAGTGGTTTAAGTGTAAGAGTTGGTTCAAACGTACTTACAGTTGATAATAGTGGAATATATTTTAAAACAGCAAATTATACTGAGAATTCTAGTGATGCTGGGGTTGAGGCAAAAGAAGCTGAAATTTTAAAAAGTCTATTTAACTTAGCTTTTGAGGATTAGTAATGAAACAGTATTTTATAAATGAAGAGATAACATTAAAGGCAAATACCTTAGGATTAAAAGATGGAACCCTTGTAAAATTAGAACTAATAATGCTTGAAAGTTACTATGGAAGTAAATTAAAAATAAAGAAATTAGAAAATAAAGACTTTGAAGAGATTGAACTACACAAATCTAAACAAAATATAGAAAATAATGATGAATTAAAAATAGAAGATAATAAAAATAAAATAAAAACATTTAAAAAAGTTATAAAAAAAGATTTAGTAGTAGAAAATGGTATTGTAAAGTATAGTTTTAAAATAGAAGAAGAGGTAGAAAAAGAAGATATAAAAAAAGTAAACTATATTATTGGCTGGATAGATTTAGATGGGGATGGAATAAGAGAATATGATGAAGCCGTAATAATAAAAATAAATCATAGACTTGAAAAAGGAACCCTTAGAATCGGGATATTTTTTGATGGAACAGGAAATGATATAAGTAATACAAAATTAGAAGAAAATGCCTTATCAAATGTAAGGAAACTTTTTGAAGTCTATCCAAACCCTCTTATTGAAACTAGTGAAAAAGATAGAGATAGATACAAAGATCTAGAAAGTAAAATTATAGTTACAAATGAAGAGATATTTCCACAAACAATGTGCGCATATGTAAGAGGTGTTGGTTCCATATCAAGTACAAGTGATAAAGATTGGTTTACAGGAGGAGGATTTGGAAGTGGAGGAGAAAAAAGACTAAAAGGAATGCTTCATTATGTAAATATTGCTATTGAAGAATATGTAAAAGAGAATATAAAACAACATAATATTGAATACTATCCAAAAAACTTAGAGTTTGATATATTTGGTTTTTCAAGAGGAGCAGCTCTAGCAAGACACTTTGTAAATCATCTAAAATATCATGGAGTAAAATATGATAAAGAGCTAAATTATGAATCAAGAAGAGTAAAAATAAGAACTTTAAATGTTTTTGATACAGTTGCTTCTTTTGGTATTCCCCTTGGTGATGGTGGTTATTCTTTTAATATAAATTCTAATTTTATATTAGATAAAGTAAACCATTTTTTAGCAGATGATGAATTTAGAGAAAATTTTCCAGCACACTTAATTATAGAAAATGATGAAAATTATCCAATAGATATAAAAGATACTAAGTTTGAAGAGCTTGTACTTTTAGGAGCACACTCAGATATAGGTGGTGGATATCCTCATGCTAAACTAGAACACAATGTTATTAATAATGAACTCTCAAAATACTATTTAAAAATGATGTATGATAGGTGTAAAGAATCAGGCATACCATTAAATGAGATGCCTAAAGATATTAATTGGAAATATAATGAAGAAATCAGTGAGCATATAAAGTACTTTAATAACATGTATAAAACGCATCCAAATCTAAAAATAGCTCATAAAAAACTAAGAGAAATACAATCATACCTATCATATGGATATATAGAAAATCAAATATTCGCATTAAACCAAAAGATTTCAGCACAAGAAAATAATTCAAGTGATTCATATTGGCAAATAAAAGAAAAAATAGATGATATTAAAAATGAAATAAAGGATTTAAAAGGCAAATATTATAACTATGAATCAATAAATAAAGATTTATATAATAACAATAATTATATAGAGGTTTTGGATGAATTATTGAATATCTTCAAAAATAAGACCGAATTAGAAGAATTCATAAACTTAAGTAACTATTTCCAAGATAAATATGTACATCGTTCTTACACTAAATCAATAGGAATGAGTCCAAGAAAAAAAGATATGAAATATCATAGAAAATATTTAGTAGCAGAAAGTAAAAAAACAATACTAAATTTAGAAGCAGAGATATTCTACTCACAAGTAGATACTTTAGAAAACAATAAAATAATAACAGCATAAGGATAAAAGATGAAAAGCCAGAGAATAATATTCTTTTTAATAGCATTAACAAGCTTGTTGTATTCAAATAATGGTACAGCAACAGCTTATTTTGAACCACTAAGATATGATGAGGCAAATGGTGGATATGTAATAAGAGAGTCCAAATTTCGTGCTATTGATTATAAAACAAATGAAAGAGATAAAGAGTTACAAAAAAAACCAACAAATCCTTATGTAGCATATTGGAAAGTAGGAAGAAATTCTTTAGGAATGAAACCTGATTATTCAAAATGTGGGGAAGAGCCTAAATATCCTGATGATTTAGAATATAAAACTTGGGGAGAAAGAGAGCGTTTACCAAAATATATAAATTATAAAAAAACAAGAACAGAATACGAAGAATGTACATCCAATATAACCCAAACCTTTGATTCCCAAATAAAATATAAATACTACTATGCAAGGATGCCAGAAAGTCACCTAATAAATTATCCAAAGAAATCTGATTTACACTATAGATGGAATGACTCTTTATTTATTGGTGGAGTAAATGATTTGGCAATAGAAGCAATACCAGATGAATATAAAAATAACTTAGAGCAATTAAGAAGTCATAAATGTCATAAATGGGGAGCAAAAGTAAATCATACTTGTTATGACTTACCAAATGGAGATAAGAACATATATTATGCCATAAGAGAGGAGTTGTATATAAAAGATGAAGACGGGAAGCAAAAACCAAATAGATATCTAATGGACGTAAGAGTATCAGAGCCATTAAACTGGATAGAAATAAATGGAATAGAAATAGATAAAGAAATATATGAGTACATAGATAAAACCTGTAAAGATCCTTTTTTCTGTCATTTAAATAACTATACAGGAGCTTTGAGTCAAGAACAAAAAGATTATGTAAAAAAAGTAAAATGGAATAAAGATGAAGTTTGGAAAGAAGAGAAAAAAAAAGAATCTAAAGGAAGCTCTAATCCTTGGAGATAATTTGAAATAATATGAAGAGGTAATTAAAAAACATACGAGCTTGTAAAATACATCCCGTCTTTTATGCAATTTCCTCTTTTTT
>JAGOZX010000154.1 GCA_018058425.1 Sebaldella sp. | reverse complement strand
CTGAGAAAAGTTTAAATTCATATAATAATAATTTTGCCCGTGAACATTACTCATTTTCTTGTAAAATATTTTCTATTTTTCATTCCAATCAAACGTCATTAAATAAAATTTAAGTGTTATAGTTGGAAGCAATGCTTGGACAACATAATCATTTCTTAATGAACTGTAACAGGAATAAAAACTCAACTATTGATTTTCTTGACAAATATGCTATTTGCTAGTAAAATATAATAGAATAAGTATAAGGAGAAATTTATGCAAAATAATAATAGAAAAGTATTTGAAACATTCATATCTAGAACTAAAATTTATTTAGCAATTATTTTAGTTTTATTAATTATTATGTGTGTTGAAAACAATAAATTAATAATAACTAGTATTATAGTATATTTAGCAATAGTTGGATATACTTATTATGCAAATCGAAAGAGAAAAAGTGAAATATCAGAGACATTGCAAGATCTAACTTTAACAGTAGATTCAGCAGCTAAGACAAGCTTAATTAATTCGCCTTTCCCTCTTATTATAATGGAGACTGATGGAAACATAATATGGAAAAGTTCAAAATTTAATTCAGAATTTATGGATGTTGATATTAATTCATATATGAATGATTTAAGCATAGAACTAAGAAGCGATATAGAGAGCAGAGAAGATAAGAAAAATAGAGATATTGTAAGACAAATTACTATAGGAAATAGAATCTATAAAATAATAGGAAGATATGTAGATTTTAAAAACAAAGACAGAGATAAAAAAGGCAAAAAGGAATATATGATAATTTTACATTTTATAGATGATACTGAAAATGTAAAACTTCAAAAAGAATATAAAGATTCAAAGTCTTGTGTTGGAATTATCATGGTAGATAACTATGAAGAAACGATAAGAGGCTTAGATGCAAGTGAAAAACCAATTGTAACAGCAGAAATTGATAAAAAGATGTATGACTGGGCAAGTTTAACAAATGGAGTGCTAATTAAATCAGACAGAGATAGATATGTTTACTTATTTGAACAAAGATATTTAGAAACTTTAAAAGAAGATAAATTTAGTATATTAGACAAAATAAAGGAAATTGATACAAAAGAAAAGGTACAATTTACTTTAAGTATAGCAGTATCAAACGAAGGTTTAACAGATAAACAAAAATATGAATCAGCACAAGGTGCTATGGATGTAGTATTAGGACGTGGTGGAGATCAAGCAGTTATAAGAGAAAATGAAATATATAAATTTTTTGGAGGAAGAGCTGAAGAAGTAGAAAAAAGAACAAAGGTAAAAGCTAGAGTGGTAGCACATGCTCTAGAAAATCTAATAAAAGAATCAAAAAAAGTTATGATTATGGGTCATAATAATCCAGATATGGATAGTATAGGTTCTTGTATGGGAATTTATCGTTTAGCAAAAACTTTAGATACTAATGCATATATTGTAAGCAGTGAAGATGTTCCAGCATTGAAAGCCTTTAATAGAGAATTAGATAAAGATTCAGAATATGAAGATGTTATTATAAATAAAGAAGTAGCAATGGAGAACGTAGATGAAGATACTTTGTTAGTAGTTGTAGATACTCATAAGGTTAATTATGTAGATGCACCAGAATTATTAAAAGAAGTCAAAAAAATTGTGATTGTTGACCATCATAGGAGAAGTGCAGATTATATTGAAAATGCTACTCTTATGTTCCAAGAAGTTTATGCTTCTTCTGCTGCAGAATTAGTAACAGAGCTATTACAATATGCAGAAACTAAAATCAATTTGAAAACAATTGAAGCAGAGAGTTTATATGCAGGAATAATGATGGATACAAAAAACTTTACTTTTAAAACAGGTGTTAGAACATTTGAAGCAGCAGCATATCTTCGTAGATGTGGAGTAGATATTATTAGAGTAAAGAAATGGTTCCAAAGCGACTTAAAAAGTTTTAATACAATAGCTGATATTGTGAAAAGAGCGGATATTGTAAATACTACGATAGCAATATCAATTTATGATAAAACATCAAAAGAAGCTAGTTTAATTTGTGCAAAAGCGGCTGATGAATTATTAACGATTAGTGATATAACTGCATCTTTTGTTCTAGGAAATACAGGAGAGAAAATTTGCATTAGTGGACGTTCTATAGGTGATATAAATGTACAAGTAATACTAGAAAAATTAGGTGGTGGAGGTCATATCACTTTAGCTGGTGCTCAAGTAGAAGGAATGACGATAGAAGAAACAAAACAAGAATTAATAAACCGAATCAATGAATATTTTTCAGAAATAGAAAATTAACAAAAGATAGGAGCTATTTTTAATGAATATAATAAAAAAATTCAGAAAAAGCGAAAAAGGGTCTATTACAGTAATGGTATTGTCAGCTATGTTGTTTTTAATAGGGACTATAACAGTTTCTTATTTTGCAATGTCTAATAAATCTATTGACCAAGATAAGAAGGTATCACAAATAGCTAAACAATATAAAGCTAGTGACGAAGATATGGAGAAAGAATATCAAAAAGCTGTGAATAATTTAAAAGTTGAAGATTATGTGAAAGTAGGAGACTATGTGGATTATAATCCAACAATAGCGAGCAAAGATGGAACAAAAGTAGAAGAAAGTAAATTGAGTTATACATCGCCTACTGGAACTGCGTCAGAGCATGGAAATGGATATAGTGAACAAACCTTTAAGGCAACGGAAGATACACAGTGGAGAGTTTTAAGTATAAAAGATGGTACAGTAGAATTAATATCAAGAAATGGTATAAAAACATTTGATAAGGATTTAGACTTTTTTATAAAAGGAGCTAGAGGTTATTTGTATGCAGAACAAGAGCTAAACGAAGTATGCAAGATATTTGGATATGGATATGGAGCTGATACAACAAAAGGAGGGAGTTATACAGTAGGAGGTCCATTAGATACATTAGTTACAGGTAAAATAGAAGGAACAGGGGCAAGAAGTATAACAGTAGAAGATATTAATAAAATAGCTGGTGTATATGAAGAAAATGGTCAGATGAAATATAGTGATGGGACTATAATAAATAGTAATTATGGAGATACTACGAAACCAACAGAAAATATTAAATTCCCAACTATAGATATTAACAAAGGAGATAATATAACAGGAATATCAAAATTGGCACAATTAAAAAATGTAAAAAATACAGAGTATTCATATAAAAAAGATAAAATCGCAAACCAGGATATATCGGAAATCTTATTTGGAAATAATTATTGGCTTGCTTCTCGCAGTATAAATACGGAAAGTACGTATGATTTTTGTGTTAGCTATGTGTATGG
>JAGOZX010000104.1 GCA_018058425.1 Sebaldella sp. | reverse complement strand
CTCGTTGTCCTAAAATTTGGGCCCGATCCAGTTTTTTATCTTACAATTTGTCCAAGGTTTTAGTGTAACACCACTTTCTTTATGTTCTGTTTTTTCATCATTCTTAGGCAGAAAAGGTATAGTTTTCATTATGGTTTCATTCTCAAATGATCATACCATATTACATTAACTTCAATTTTTTCATTTAAAATTTTTACTAGTTCTTTTATATTTTCACTTTTATATACCAGTACATCATTTACTAATGTTATTTCATTTCCTTTAAAATTAATTTCATATAATGAATCTATGCCGTATTTATTTTCACCATTTATTGATATGATTATCATTGAATTTTCCATTGGTATCTCTATATTCGAAAATACATCATTATCGTGTTTTTTTGTCTTTGAAAGGTTTACTTTTAAGCTATCAATTTCTGACCTGTCATCTTTAAAAATTTTTTCTAGCAAACTTTTCAATTCTAAAAAATTGTACATTCCAACGACATAATCAATTTCTTTATTTTTTTTTCCTTCTGAAACATATTTTTTTATTATCTCTCCATTTTTATATAATTTATATTCCTCAATATGAAGACTTGTTTTTCTTGAATCATTTATTTTTATCTTTACATTTTCAATTTTTATTTCTTTTTTTAGAACCTTCAAAAAAATTTCTTCTTCTGAATATGAAATAAAGTATGTGAATACAAAAATCACCAAAAAAAAATTTCTCATGTTTTCTCCTTATTTTCCAAATAGTCTATTAAATTCATCTTTTTTTATAATGATAGATTTGCTAGTATCAATGTTTAAATACTGTATTCTTTCATTTTCTTTTCCACTTGTATTATATTTATTTCTCATCATATTTTCTAGCAATATTGGATTTAACTCATATACTGGTATACTAGGTATATAATAAAGCGTTTCCCCATTTTTACCTTTAACTTCTTGTGCGAATTTTTCAACTAAAACATGATTTTTATCTATCGGATTAACAATTATTTTAGGATTTCCAGCAAATTCTAACTTTGAATAATCTAATCCTGTTATTTTACCTTTTTCGTCATATAAATATGCTCTCTCATCAATTAATCTTACATAATCAGTCGGATGACCTATTATCTCATGGATTTCAGAGTCTTTCATAGTTTGTTTTCCATCTATTATTGTTCCATAATTATTTCTATCAAATTTTACACTTGTTCCATTTATTGATTCTACTCCTGAAATATATATGTCTTTATTGTGTGCACTTATATCATTATCAAAATATACTGTTATCCCTCTATAGTCAGAAGTTTTTGTATACATTGTACTTGCGTGAATTTCACTACTTCCTTCCAATATATCCTTTTGGCTTTCTGATGGTATCTGAAGATAAATTGGAATATCACTTTTTATTTGATCTCTTATCGCTTGAGTTGTAAATTTTAAAATTTCATCATTTATATTATTCAAATCAGCTTTCTTTTTGATAATGATTTTTTCTTCACCTGTTTTTGGATCTTTCTGTCTAATTAATGTATCTGCTGTCATTGATTCATAAATATTTGAAAAATAATCTTTACTTCCCTTTGAGTCATTAAATTTAACAACTTCTTTTAATTCACTTAGTATTTTTTTTGCTTCTGGTGGTAATTGTGTCATTATTTTATTTACATCGTCTTCAGGATACATAAGAATCTCCAAACCTTTAAGATAATTATTTATTTTAGTTATTTCTGCCTTTTTTTCTGTTTCTGATAAATTTTTGTCATTTTTTATTTCCGAATATTTTATTTCTAACATTGTGATCATATTATCAATAATTACTAATTCACTATTTCTTTTATCATTTTTTGAAGGAGTTAAGACTATTTTATTTCCAACATGTTCTCCAAAATCAACATTGTTATAATCTTTACCATCTCCGGTTAAACTTAATGAAGTATTACTATCTCCTAATTTTCCTGCAAAATAATTATTACTATGTCCTGCTAATGTTTCTGTACCCTTTCCTTTATCCTTTCCATTGGCATAATTTATTCCATGACTTAATTCTTCTGCAAGTACTCCTGCCAATACATCTTTATTCCCTATTCCTTCAGCTTCTGTATTAACTACTATTACTATTTTTCCTTTATCATCTATATAAGCTTCTCCTTTTTTTCCATCTAAACTTTCTCTATTTGAAGAATCACTATAAATTACCTCTACTTCATATCCTTCTTTTGCTCCTATCTTTTCTATTGCATCGGACATTTCATCTTGAGTTTCTGCTTTTTTAAACTCTTCCACTAATCCTTCATTTCTCCATTTTTCTGCTTGTCTTTCTTCTCCCAGTACTGTTAATGGATTTCTTTTGTCCTCTTCCTGCTTATTTATCGTAGTATCTATTACACGTCCTACTGCTACTATCTCTTCTCCCGCTAAACCTATGTTCTCTACAAAATTCTTTCTTCCTTCTTCTGTTGCTAGCACTATTACCCCACTTTCAACAAAAGTATTGTAATGTCCTGAATCCTTATCCTTAGTTGTCTCCTGAACCTTATTTATATCTCTATTTATCTCATCTCCTGATGACTTTCCTATCTCTACACTCCCTATTACTGTATTATGTGTTATTCCTTCTTTTTCCTTATTCTGATACTCTACTCCTACTCCACCTGTACTTATTGTTCCTCCTGTTGTATTGTAAGTATCTTTGTTATTTATATTTTTTCCTATATATTCATCTATTTTAATTTTTCCATTTGATTTTTCTTCTGTTCCTATTACCGCTCCTGTATTTGTTACTTTGCCTATTGATAAATCAGATCCTTCTCCTACTACAAATGCACTTGGAGTATCTACGTAGTTTCTATCTCCTGTTGTCTTATTTCCTCCCACTGTCCATGAGCTTACTCCATCATTATCTATTTTTTTTGCTCCATTTGCTGTTCCTATTACTTGCATATTTGTTCCTGCTGAATAATTTGTACTTGACCCATCTGTCTTACTTGTATTCTGTTTACTCTTAATATCTAATTCTGCTATATTTCCTGTTACTTTTCCTCCATACTGTTCAAATCCATCTATTGTCATTTTTCCTACATTATTGTAATCTTCATTTACTCCTACAAATAGACCGTTTTGATAGCTAGTTCCACCCTGATCATAGTTTGAATTACTTCCTGATATACTAGCATTCATTCCTCCTGGTCTCGCTGTTACTGTATCAAATGCCATTCCTCCTGACATACTTGTACTATTTGATGATGAACTATATGAATTATTTAATTCTACTGCTTTCTTATCTATCTCTTTTACATTATTGTAAATAAACTTATCATTATATGATTGTGTTCCTTCATAAGTTATCTTATCTGTATTATTATACGTTATACTTGAATCTTTATCTAGTCCACTTATTGTTGTTACTACTGCTGTTTCATAATATGTATGACTTTTACTCTCACTTTGTGAAGCTGTTAATCCTACGTTAGCTGATACATAAAAATCATTATTCGCTCCTCTTTGATTTCCTGCTAAACCATTTATTGTACCTACTGCTGAATTTATTACTGCTACTCCACCATTAACCAGTCCTGCTGTTCCATTGCCTTGTGTTGCTGACTTTCCTCCGTTGTAAGCTTGGTCTATTCTATTTAATAACGGTGAACTTATTGATGCACTTACTCCTATATAACTTTCTTTATGTTCTGTTTTTTCATCATATGTATTTTTTGTTGCTCCATAATTTACTTCTTTACTATTTACTACTATTGCTCCATGTTGGAAATTTGTTGCTGTTAAATCTAATTTTTCTCCATCTACTACTGTTCCATGTCCTAATACTACATTTGACATTGCTTGAGTTTTTTGGTTTATATTTATTGTATCTTCTGTTTTTTGAATCCCTGCTCCTGCTGACATTCCTCCACTACTTACATCAAAATTTGATACAAACCCTGTTTTCTTTTCTTGATGATAGTATGAACTGTTTAACTCTCTTGAAGTTGATGTTACATTTCCTCCTAAATACGAATCTTCTCCTGTTACAAATGTACTCCCTATTATATTTATATCTCCCTTTGTTAAGGTACTTCCTCCCACAAATAATTGGGCTTCTACATTTTGTTCTTCATATGATTTTGTATGTGATTCTCTACTACTCATAAAGCCTTTATCTTTACTCTTTGACTCACTATATGTATTATCTACTTTTGATTCTATATTTATTTTTTCTACATTTAATATTGCATTTTCATTCACTGCTACTGTTGAACCTTCTATGTTTAAGTTTTTCCCACTTACATATAAATTATCTGCTGATAATACTCCGCCTATATTCTGATTGCTTTTATATACTGCATAATTATCACTGCTTGAACCTGAATTATCAGATCCACTTAAAGTTAATGCTCCTATTTTTACATCTTCTTTTACATTTAAGATTACATCACTTCCACCTAATAGTCCTGCTTCTGATAAATAATTCTTTCCTTCTATATATGTTGTTCCTTTTGAACTTATTTCTCCTATACTTAATAAATTCTCATGCTCTGTATTATTTCTACCATTTGTATACTGTTTTGATGTTACTTTACTTGAGCTGTTTATTATATTTCCGTTTTCTGCTAATAATGATACTGATTCTATTCCTCTTATTACTCCGCCTATATTTTCTATATTTCCTGCTGTGGCTGTTATTGATATTTGATTCCCTCTTATTTCTGCTAATTGGTTGGTATCTGTTACATTATATACTTTTCCTGCATTTATATAGGTTGCTCCACCATTTCCTATTAACTGACCATTGTTTCTTAATTCATCTGCTGTTATGGCTGTTAAGTTTAAGCCCCCTATTCTATCTCTTCCATCTGCTTCTATTGTTGCTAAAGTAGTCTGACTTAGGTATACTTTTGGTACTAATACCTTTTGGCCTTCTACCATTTCATACTCATACCAGATTACATCACTCTTTAATGCTTTTACTTGTGATGGTGTTAAGGCTACTCCCACTGTTAACTGCAAGTCTTTTTGAACTTCTACTGAATTATCTAACATTGATTTCATTAATTCTTTATCACTTAAACCATTTATAAATCTAGTTCCTAATTTATCTGATATAGCTCTTGTTACTATTAGATATTCATAGTAAGCATCTCCTAGTCTTCTTGCTCTATTCCACTCATCACTCTCATTGTAACCTAGTCTGCTTAAGAAATAATCACTTCCATAAAACTCTCCTAAATTTACATACTTACTTCTTGTCTCTATTAAATACTTTGATGTTTGATCTGTTGTTGTTGTGAATAAGCTACTTTTAGCTCCTAATGGGTCTACCCCTAATACTCCTGATACTAATGTATCTATTATTGGTGATATATTCTTTTCTATTACAATTAATCCTGATCCATTACTTTGACCTGTGTTTGTTGGTTTAAAATCTGCTATTCCTCCACCTGTTGATACTCCTTCTACTATTTGACTTCCTCTTTCTATTTCTGGTGTTAAATTTAAATTACCTGTGTTTAATACTACATTTAGTCCTTCTATTACACTTGCTTGACCTGATGCATAAGCTATATCTCCATTTTCTATACCTCTCCAGTATTTCACATGATACTTTCTATCGCTTCCACTTCCATAGTGTTCTTGTTTATAGTATTCTATTCCATCTTTTAATTGTACACTATTTCCTATTGATGTTTGGTTTTTTATTGTTCCTGCTGTTATATTTACATTATTTCCTGCTGTAATTTTGGCATCTTTATTATTTAACATATTGTTTGCATTTATTGTTATATTATTTCCTGCTGATATAGTCGCATATGTTGTTATTGCATTACTTTTCAATTTTCCTTTAAGAGCTACTCCAGAAAACTGAGCTGAACTTGTTCTTATATATGATCCTTCACTCATTGGATAATTATCAAAATAACCTTCTACTGCTCCTTGTCTAAAATGTTCGTAATCAACTGCTGTTGGATCTAATTCCCATAAATCATTTAGAAATATATTTGCTAATAAAAATTGATATTCAGGATTATTTAAGGCTGCTAACAGTCCATTTCTATACAGTCCTTCCATCTTATTTGATTTATTTTCTCCTGCTTTTTCATTTTTCCATATACTCTGTACTTCTGCTTCTGTTAGAATTAATCCATCCCATGTTTCATAATATACTTCATAGTCATTTAAGCCTTCTACTTCTCCTATATTTTCTATAGTATTTATATTTAGTCCTATATCTCCTGTTGCTTCTATTCTTGCTTCTACTAATATTCCATTTGCATTTCTTACTACTTTATTTAGTAAAGAACTCCCTGTTAAGCTCATTGAACCTTGAGATAATAGTTCTCCTCCTAAGTTTTCTAATGTATTAAAATTCATATCCAGTATTCTTCCTGCATATATTGCCTTACCTACATTATTAGTTATCTTATCTGTTACTCTTATTCCTAATCCTTCTGAAAATGATATTAAATCATTATTTACTATATTATATCCTGATATATTTCCATTTGTTCCTGTTATTATATTATTATTTATTATGTTTCCTGTACCCTCTATTACTATTGAACTTGATGCTAATTCTGTATTATTTGTTATATCATGTCCTTTTACTTCTATATATCCTGTTCCTGTTGTTGTTCCATTATTCCATATATCATAGCCACTTACTCTTAAATCACTTTCTCCATGTAATGAGCCTCTTAAATCTATATTTCCTGTAGTACTTAAATATACCCCAGTTCCTTTTATATTTCCTCCATTATTATTGTAACTAAATAGATTATACATTTCTATTACATTTGATTCTAAGCTTCCCTGATTTGATATATTTGATCCATTTAATACTATCTTTTGATTTGATCCTATATATCCTGTATTATTTAAGTTTGTATTATTAGCTGTTATTATCCCATCTGCTATTATCTGGCTGCTATTTGTTAATGCTGATGTTATTAAGTCTATATTTGTTCCACTTAAATGTCCTTGATTATTTATGTTATTACCTTTTAATTTTGCATTTTCTATTACAGTTATTTTATTGATATTTTGGATATTAGTATTATCTACATCTAAATTACTTGCTAAAATTTCTCCTTGATTATAGAAAGTTGTCCCTCTTGTCAATAACTTTTCTACTGCTTTTAAGTTTCCATAGTTTAGTAAATCTCTTGTACTTAATATATTTCCTACATTTAGTATATTGTAATTATTTAAATTTCCATTTATTACAAAACTACCATTTGTTTTTAATTCTCCATGGTTTATTGCATTTCCATTTGATATTATTCCTTCTCCTGTACTTAATGCTCCTGTATTTGTTAAGTTATTTGTTGTTAGTAACTTGTTGATTACTAATTCGTTCTGATTCTCTAAATCTAAGATTGATACATTGCCCTCTGCTATTATTTTTCCTGCATTTAATGTATTTAATGCTGTTATATCTCCTGTTGTTTTTATATTCCCTGTATTTGTTAACCCTTGTAAGTTTATTCTGTTCTTTCCATACAGTGTTCCTTCATTTACTGTTATTCCGCCTATATTTAATATATTATCTGTTAGTATTCTTCCTTTATTAGTTAGATTACTTCCTACTTTTATATTTCCTTCACTTTGCATATCTGATGTATTATACAAATATCCAAATATATTTATATTCTCTTTTCCATATACTAAATTCTCTGTATTTAAGTTTCCTTGTATTTTTAAAATCCCTTCTGATATTAGCTGTCCTGTGTTTTTGGCATCACTACCTACTATCACGTTGCCTTTAGCATATAGATTGCTCTGGTTGTCTAATTTCCCTGTTATATCTATGTTATTTCCTTGAGTTCCTGTTCCTTTTAAAATTACTTTATCTGCTTCTATTTTTATATTTCCTTCTGAATACATTGAAGTATTTTGAGTATATTCTTTTCCTATAATTTCAATGCTCTCTTTAGCTTGTGTACGATTTGTTACAATTGTACCATCAGCATTGATTTTCAGTACTCTTTCAGAGATGGTGTCTCCAGCTACACCAACATTACCCCCTACTGCAACTATCTTAATTTGATTTCCGTACATACTCCCGTATGCTGATGAGGATACCAAAATCTCATTATTATTTGTTCCTTGTTTTGTGTAATCTTTTGTATTAGGATTATAATCGAAGTTTCCTGCTATTAGGTCAACCTCTGATCCTGTTCCATTAATTTGCCCATCTATATTTATCTTTTGTGATAAGAAAGCAATGTATCTTAATCCTTCTGCATTTATCCCCTGACGACCAATTATTATGTCTCCCCCCCTAATATTAAAGGGCACCAACTCACCATTCTGGTCTAAATTGACATTTGCTGTAGTAAACATTACTTTATCAAAGTTTATGAAGCCTGTATTATTCAAATATATTCCGTTTGGACTAGAAAATACCATGTCAGTCTTACCATTACTCATTACTTCGAGGTAATTTTCTATTTCGGTCCTATTATTTCCACCTACTCTGTTTAATATTAAACGAGCTGCTTGTTCACGACTAAGGTTTGGATTGGCTGCCATCAGACCTGCTAAGTAACTTCGCCCCACTCCTTCTCCGAAGTTATTAAATACAGTTGGATCTTTGGTTCTAAATTCATTGAACTCATTTACACTTATACCTTTGTTATTTGGTGTATTTATGTTTATTATATTTGCTCCATTTTGCGCTTTGTCTACTGTTGTATTCTGATTTGTATTTGGTTTTAATATGATCTCTGCATAGCTTATATTTGCTATTAGATTTACCAATAACCACACTGATACCATTTTTTTACTCTTTTGAAATACCCTTCCTTTTTTCATTTACCCTCCTATTTTTTTCATATCCCTTATTTTTAAACAAAAAAATAGAAAATACTCTAAAGTCCTATATTTAAGTTGTCATTCAAAAAACTCTTTGATTCTATACTTTATACTACTTTTACCTATTTTCTATTTATATTTATTACTTTTATAGTTTTTATTTTCTCTATATTATACTGTCATTCAACCTTCTTGTCAATAAATTATAACCAAGATTTAATTTTTACTTTTTTTAGTCGTATTTATTATTCCTTATTTTCCAGTACTTCTTTCCATACCTCTGACATTTTTGTTGTTTCAAAATGGTTAAATAATGTTGCTGAACTCACTCCGCTCATTCTACTAAAAACTGTACTTGTTAATCTGTTCTCTTCATATTTCTTCTCTCGTTTTACCTTTTTATATTTTTCTATTATCATTTCATCTGTATATGAATGCAGCTTTCTTTCTAATCTCAATATTTTTGTTAATTCAGACCATTTCCAAAGTTTTTCTATAGTTTGGATTGAAGGAATTCCTTT
This sequence comes from Sebaldella sp., assembly GCA_018058425.1. GTDB lineage: Bacteria > Fusobacteriota > Fusobacteriia > Fusobacteriales > Leptotrichiaceae > Sebaldella. Next base: position 1,509 of record JAGOZX010000104.1, on the reverse strand, counting down.
TATTTTTGTTATATCTATCTTATATTTTAATTCTCCCGTTTTTACTTTTGTTTCTAATATCTTTAATAACTTTTTTTTATCATATTCTATATATTCTTTTGGTTTTCCTATTCCTGCTTCTTCTAAAGCTTTACTCCAACTTCCAAAGCATCTCACTACCACACTACTTGAACAGACATTTCTATCTTTACCAAATCCTCTTCGGGTAATTTCACCATTTCTTTGATAATAATCTATTAATTGTTCTAACATATTTTCTCTAGTTATTTTTTTTAATGATATTCCTGCTGTTACTAAAGCATTTTCCCAGCTTCCAAATCTTATAAAAACTATACTACTTGAGCATACATTTTTATCTTTCTCAAAACTTGTTCTTGTCATTTCTGGATTTCTTTTATAGTGATCCCATAAATGCTCTATTATTTTTTCTTTTGTATAAGTATTTTTATCCCTTGCTGGCAGACCCGCTTCTTCCAAAGCATTTCCCCATGATCCAAACATTATTCTTATTGTACTTCTCGAACACGTTTTTTTATCTCGGTCAAAACTTCTACTATCCATATCTGAATTTTTTGAGTAATAATCTCTTAGTTGTTTTATTATTTCTTCTTTACTATATTCATTTTTTATACTAATCACCACCAAGATACTTTATTTTCTTATAATCTATCACAAATTTTCTTTTTATTCAATTCTTAATAGGCGAAATGTAATGAAATTTATTTTGTTTTGGAAATCAGCTTAGTCCCCTATTTCAAATATAGGGGGTGTATCTTAGGGAAACCACCCCTTCTTAAATTAAAAATGAGTAGTTCTTTACAAACCACTCATATCCTTTACTGACCATTCTTTTCTCTCATCTCTTTTTCCATTTTATAGAACATTGGTCTTGAACAACCTATCTCCTCACAAGCTTTTGTTATATTCATATATCCTGGATTATCTTTATTCCTTGTTAATGAATAAACTTCTATAAATTTTTCTCTATACTTTTCTTCTTTATATCTTCCTATATGCTGTCCTCTTGATTTAGCTCTCTCTATTCCTTCTTTCTGACGCTTCCTTAGCTCTTTTCTTTCCCATTCTGCTCTTAGTAAGTCTACTTCCAACATTGTGTCTAGCATTGCATTTAACATTGCTTCTGCTAGTGAATCTGCTCTCTTATCTACTAACTTACTTTTTAAAAAATCATTTAAGTATTCCTGGTCTATAGATTTCACTATTACTTCCTTAGATGCCAATTCTATTAAACACTCTCTTACTTCTTTTGCATTTCTTCCCAATCTATCTAAGTTCTTTACTACTATTATATCTCCTGATTTTATATACTTCATTAACTCTTGCCAGGCTTCTCTATCCTCAAAATTTACACCTGATTTTTTTTCTTCAAATATTGTTCGTGCTGTTCCACCTAATTCTTTAAATAGCTCTACTTGTCTTGATAAATTTTGTTTTGTTGTTGATACTCTGGCATAATAATATTTCATAATATCCACCATCACTTTCTAA
>JAGOZX010000035.1 GCA_018058425.1 Sebaldella sp. | reverse complement strand
ATGTCTATGACTCATTTTTAAGTTTTACCTTTCAATAGTTTGTGTTGGAACTACTATTATACTTGGTTTTCTTATTTTTGAGTCTTTTTTTTATCTGGTGGTGCAATTAATATTATAATTCAAGCTTCATAAAAACTGATACAGCTAAAATAGTCTTTAAATCGTTAGATTTCTTATAGATATCCTTAATATAAACCCATTCATTTTCTAATTCTTCTCCATCATCTAATTTTAACTCTTTCGGTACTATAGTATCATCTTTTAGCCTTGCAGAAAAGAAAAATAATTTTTCTGTTGTATATCCTGGTGAAGCCCAAAGTCCTTCATCTAATTCTTTAAAATCAATAATATCATTTTCATCATAACCAGTTTCTTCTCTAAGTTCTCTCAATACCGCTTCTCTAGGCCCTTCTCCTTCGTCTATAAGACCAGCCGGAACCTCTAAGACATTTCCTTTTGCTCCAGGTCTATATTGTTCTACTAATAAAATTTTATCTTTTTCATTGTTAAATAATGCTATACAAACAGCATTTGACTTATCTAAATACTCTAAATCCATACCTGTTGCTGGATGCTTTATTTTTCTTGGTTTTAAAAATCTAAACTCTTCCATAATTATCTCCTTTAAAAAAATATTAGCAAACTTAACAAAAAAATTGCTTGTTAAGCTGCTATTTTTTATTTGTACTAAAATATTGTTTCAATTACATTTAATTCTAAATCTTTTGCAAATTTTCTAGCAAGTTTCATTGATTCATCATCAAAATCTTCTGGTGCATGACAATCAGAACTTATTATAACCTTATTCTGATAAAATTTTGCTACTTCCCAAAATTCTTTATATGGATAACGATATCTTTTAGGATTCTTATCAAAAACCAATGTCTTTCTTATCCCATTTGCATTTACTTCCAGAGGGACATCCTTTTCAAGAGCTGCCTTACATATAATATGAGCTGCATCCATTGCTGCATTTGACCACTTAAGCTGACTCGATATGTATAAATCTGGATGTGCAATAATATCAAAAAACTCTGAATCTATGGCTTTTTTCATATAATTTGCATACTCTATCATATCCTCACCAGAATTTACTGTCCATGAATCCTTTAGTTTCCCATTAACAACATATGTATGCATTCCTAATAATAAGTAGTCTAACTTCTCTTTTAGCCCTTTATAATATTCGCCAAGATCTTCAAAATATTCTATTTCTAATGATTTGTATATCTTTATTTTGTCTTTATATTTTTCTTGTGCTTCCTCTATTTCAATCAAATAACCATCTAATTCATCCATTCCCATTCTGTCAAAATGATACTTTGGTAAGGGAGAATGATCCGAAATACCAATTACTGAATAATTATTTTTTAAAGCTTCTTCCACATAATCATCTACATTTCCTGTTGCATGACCGCACCTGTAATTATGTGTATGAAAATTTGTTTTCATTTAATATCACCTCTACTCTATTTTATCAATTATTCACAAAAAATGAAAGCCCAGTATTTCTTTTTTCTATTTAATTATTTGTCATACTAGCAAAAAACCTATTTTTTTGCTATAATAGAGGTAAATAATTTAAATTTTAGGAGGGTTCCCTTTGATATCAACAAGCAATTTGTCATTAAGATTTGGAGGAAGAAAATTATTTGAAGATGTAAATATAAAATTCACACCTAGTAACTGTTATGGTGTAATAGGTGCTAATGGTGCTGGAAAATCTACATTTTTGAAAATATTATCTGGAGAAATAGATTCCACAGAAGGTGACGTTATTATAGCACCAAATAAAAGAATGACTTTTTTAAAGCAGGATCACTTTGCTTTTGGAGACGAAACAGCTTTAAACGTAGTTATGATGGGACATCAAAAACTATATGAAATCATGCAAAAGAAAGACGCTATTTATTCTAAAACAGAATTTACAGAAGAAGATGGTATGATAGCAGCTGAGCTAGAAGGAGAATTTGCTGAACTAGACGGCTGGGAAGCTGAAACAAATGCTGAAAAAATGCTTATCGGCTTAGGTGTTGGTGCTGAACTACATCATAAATTAATGAAAGAACTTATAGAATCAGATAAGGTTAAAGTTCTATTGGCACAAGCATTATTTGGTAATCCTGACATACTATTATTAGATGAGCCTACAAATGGTTTAGATATAAAAGCTGTAGAATGGTTAGAAAATTTTCTTATGGAATTAGAAGACACTACTGTCTTAGTTGTTTCTCATGATAGACACTTTTTAAATAAAGTATGTACTCATATTACTGATATAGATTTTGGAAAAATCAGAATGTATGTAGGAAACTATGATTTCTGGTATGAATCAAATCAATTAATGCTGGAATTATCTAGAAACCAAAATAAAAAAATTGATCAAAAAAGAAAAGAATTACAAGACTTTATTGCTCGTTTTAGTGCTAATGCGTCAAAATCAAAACAAGCAACAAGTAGAAAAAAACAATTAGAAAAATTACAGTTTGAAGATATGCAAGTATCTAACAGAAAATATCCATTTATAGAATTTAAGTCTGAAAGAGAAGCTGGAAATAATATGCTTAAAGTAGAAGGACTTACTAAAACAATAGATGGTGTTAAGATATTTGAAAATCTTACTTTCACTATAAATACTAATGATAAAGTTGTTATTTTATCACAAAATGATATAGTAAAAACTACATTATTCCAAATATTAGCTGGGGAGTTAGAAGCTGATTCTGGAACTTATGAATGGGGAATGACTACTTCACAAACTTATTTTCCAAAAGATAATACAAAATATTTTGAAAACTCTGACTTATCATTAATTGAATGGCTTGGACAATTTTCAGAGGATCAACATGAGCAATATTTAAGAGGTTTTTTAGGAAGAATGCTATTCTCTGGAGAAGAAGCTACTAAAAAGGCAAAGGTTCTTTCTGGAGGAGAAAAAGTTAGATGTATGTTATCAAAAATGATGTTATCTAATTCAAATGTTTTATTACTTGATAATCCAACAGATCACTTAGATCTAGAGTCTATTACTTCATTAAATAAAGCACTTATAAAATTTTCAGGAACTATTTTATTTACTACTCATGATCACGAGTTTATCCAAACTGTTTCTAATAGAATAATTGAGATTACACCTAACGGAATAATTGATAAAATTATGGAATATGATGAATATATTGATGATGAAGATATTCAGAATAAATTAGTTGAACTATATGCAGAAAGCAAATAATTTTTAAATTTTTATAAATAAACTGTCACTAAATGTGTATTATATGCATATTTAATGATAGTTTTTTTTATTTTCTAAGTTGTAATAAAAATTTAGATTTGGTATACTTAAGTAATAAACTTAGGAGGAAATTTATGAAAAAATTGTTATTTTTTATTGTATTCCTGTTTGGAACTCTTAGTTTTCAAGCAATGGCAAACTATGATCCAGGTACAGGAACCTATAATTATGGGTGTGGACCGGGAGTTCCACCAGATGTTTGTTCGGGTGGAGGTGGAGGAAGTAATACTGTTCCACGTGTATTTGGAGGTGTCGCAGTTGATCCGTCTACAAGAACGTTTGGAGCAACTTGGAATTATAAAAATGGTGATAATGCCCAATCTAAAGCAGAGCAGATATGTGCTGAAAATAGTAAATCAAACAGATGTATAGGTTATTGGTCAAGCTATTACTACACAGCTGTAGCCATGTCTAGTGATGATGTAGTAACAAGATTTGGTTCTGCTGACTCATATGATTCAGCATGGAATACTGCATTAAAGGCTTGTATTAACGCAGGTGGAAATGATTGTGAAGTTATGTTAATGGCTAGCAGTACTTCTTCTCCTGATGAAAAACATTGGGGAGCACTTGCCTATGATCCTGAAACTCAAAATTATGGAATCTCTTGGAATGCTTATACAAGAAGAGAAGCTAATGAAGCAGCATTGAAAGAATGTAAGAATAAGTCTTGCCTTGTTTTAGGATTCCAAGCTAAATACGCAACATTCGCTCTGGCTTCGGAAGAAAGGTTATATCTTGGGCTTTCTAATAAGAGTATGAAAGATGCCGAAAAAGATGGAATAAAGGGTTGTAAAAAAGATTATAAAGTAAAAACATGTGAAATAGTATTAAGAGGATATGCAGAATCAAAATACTAATAATGTAGAACTATAAATCAAGCTGTTTTCTAATATTAAATTATATAATATTAAGAACAGCTTTTTTATTAAAAGTGTTAATTGAAGTAAAAATAAGACTTTGCTACACTATATTTACTTATTTTGAGAAAAAATTACAATTGTGACATACTGTTGTCATATTACAAGTACTATAATATATTTATCAAAACTTATATGGAGGTAAAATTTATGGAAAAAATACTTTGTCAAAGCTGTGGTATGCCTATGGAGAAACTTGATCAGTTTGGAACTAACGCTGATGGTGCTCCAAATAACGATTATTGTGTATACTGTTACAAAGATGGTGAATTTACAAAAGATGTAACAATGGATGGAATGATTGAAGTTTGTTTAGAATATATTGATGAGTTCAATAAAGATAGTGAGAAAAAAATGACTGTAGATGAAGCAAGAATTATGATGAAAGAATTCTTCCCTACTTTAAAAAGATGGAAAAAATAAAAAATATTTATAGAAAAGGATGATAAAATGTTAGTTGAAATTATTTTTATAGAATGCCTACAAGATAAAACCCAAGAAGTATATGAGCTATATAAGCCATACAGTAAAGGAAAGCTTGATTATAAAGGTAACATTTCCTTTCAAGTATATAAAAATGAAAATGTTGTCGTATTAATTGAAAAATGGACAGATCAAAAATATCTTGATAAATTTTTAGAAACAGATGAGTATGAACAGATCAAAAAAAACCTAGATGGTAAAATAAAATCTATTAATGTTGAAGAATATCAAGGTTAGTGGGGAAGAAGAGAGTGTACCAATTTCTGTACAAACTCTAGAAAACCCAATAAAATTGGTACTTAGCAGGAGCTCTTTCTCCTGCTTTTTATATTCTTTCTTTTAGAACAATTAAATCAACCAATTTTAATTATCAGTTGTAATTTTAATCAATAAAGAGATTACTCCAAAAAACTTTTGAAATAATCCCTCTTATAAATACCTACATGCTAAAACTTCTCCACATACTTCTCTAAATCATAAATCTCATAATCAAAGTTTTTCTCTATATATTCTAAAATACTATTTATCTGCTGTTCTGCATTTGACTGACTTGAAGATGAGTACACCACTCCCAAGCTAAGAATTTTCTTATTTTCTTGAGTATCAGTCTCATTTACTAATGATCTAAAAGTATTCTCAACCCTGTCTTTAATCTTATTTTTCACCATTCTTTTTTCTTTTAAAGACTCTGACAAAGGAATTCTTATTTTCATTTTTAAAACAGATATATACATTTTTATCTCCTAAAAATTATTTGTAATATCTCTCCAAATAGAAATATCAGGTAGTTTTTGATTCTCATAGTATTCTATAAAAATCTTTTCTGTTTCTATTAATGACAAAGTTTTATATAAATAATGCCTAAATTCTTCGCCTTCATGTATAACTCTAGTTTCTATATAAAACATTTCATTTTCATACATCACTTGAAGATAAATAGAATTTTCAATTGGACTCTCTCTTTCCAATACTAAAAAATTATCACTTTCTGGATCAGATATTAACATCTTTTGTATAGATTCCCGTAAAAATCTTTCATCTAATTTTTTTTGTATTATTCCATTTATGTCTAAATTATACTTATGCAACTTACTCTCCATTCTAATTTCTATATTTCTAAACTCCTATATGAATATCTAAGTTTACTTTTCCACCACTATTTTTTGGAAGTTCAACTTTTATTTCTTTTACTTTTGAATTAGGATTCTTAAGCAATAAATCATTTATTTTATCGTTTATCTCATCTAATTCTTTAAAATACTTTTTTTGTACTTCTCCTTCAATTCCCTTTAACTGCAAATATTGAAATATATTAAACATTTTAACTCTCCTATTTATTAACTTATATTTTCTTATTTAAAATATTTTTTTAAAAACTGCCCTGTATATGATTTTTTTATTTTCGATACTTCTTTTGGTGTTCCCTCAGCTATAATTTTCCCACCTCTAAATCCACCTTCTGGACCAACATCTATCACATGATCTGCTGATTTTATCACATCTAAATTATGCTCAATTACTAATACTGTGTTCCCTTTATCAACAAGTCTGTTTAATACAATTAATAATTTTCGAATATCCTCAAAATGGAGTCCTGTCGTAGGTTCATCTAAAATGTATATTGTTTTACCTCTTGATAGCTTAGATAGCTCAGAAGCCAGTTTTATACGCTGTGCTTCACCTCCTGATAAAGTTGTTGCGGGTTGTCCTAATTTTATATAATTCATACCTACATCAATAAGAGTACTCAGCTTTCTATTTAAACTTGGAATATTTTGGAAAAAATCATTAGCTTCTTCTACAGACATATCTAAAATATCAGCTATATTTTTATCTTTATAATAAACTTCTAAAGTTTCCCTATTATATCTCTTCCCCTTACATACTTCACATTCTACATATACATCAGGTAAAAAATTCATCTCTATTTTATTAATTCCAGCTCCACTACAAGCTTCACATCTTCCACCTTTTACATTAAAAGAAAATCTTCCTTTATCATAACCTCTTATTTTAGCATCTTTTGTCTGTGAGAAAATATCTCTTATATCATCAAATATCTTTGTATAAGTGGCTGTATTAGACCTTGGTGTTCTTCCAATAGGAGACTGATCTATGTCTATTACTTTCTCCAACTTTTCCATTCCTTCTATACCCTTATGTTCTAGAGGATACAGTTTACCTTTATTTAATTTATTAAAAAGTTCTGGAAATAAAGTTTGATTGATTAAAGTAGATTTTCCACTTCCTGAAACTCCTGTAACTACAGTAAATACTTCTAATGGTATTTTTACACTTACATTTTTCAAATTATTTCCTGTAGCATTTTTTAGTTTTATACTATCTTTTGCTTTTCTTGTTTTTTCAGGAATTTCTATCTTCATTTCACCATTTAAATATTTTGCTGTTAAAGATTTCTTAGATTTCATAACTTCTTCTGGAGTTCCAGCAGCAATTACTTCTCCTCCATGAATTCCAGCATTTGGTCCTATATCAATAAGATAATCAGATTCTCTCATAGTATCCTCATCATGCTCTACTACAATTAATGTATTCCCTATATCTTTCAGGTCTTTTAAAGTCGCCAGTAATTTCTCATTATCTCTTTGGTGTAATCCAATACTAGGCTCATCTAAAACATAGATAACTCCTGTTAGTCTACTTCCTATTTGAGTTGCTAGTCTTATACGCTGTGATTCTCCACCAGATAGAGTTTTAGTTGTTCTTCCTAAAGTCAGATAATCCAAACCTACATTTATCATAAAAGATAATCTCTCTTTTACTTCTTTTAGTATCTCAGATGCAATCTGCTTTTCTTTTTCAGTTAAACTTATATTTTCAAAAAAATCAAGAGAGTCATTTACACTTACTTCCGTAAGATCAATTATACTCTTATCATTCACTGTCACTGCAAGCACAACATCTTTTAATCTTTTCCCTTTACAAGTTTTACACGTTTTTTCAATCATGTACTTAGCTTCTATTTCTTCCTTCATACTTTCAGAAGCAGTTTCATAATATCTTCTCTCTAAATTTTTTACAATTCCTTCATAATCCTTTAACCCATTATATGAAAACGCATCTCCTGAATATTTAAATTTAAATTTTTCATCTGTTCCATTAAAGATTATATCTCTTTCCTTTGCAGTTAATTTCTTTACCGGCTTATCCATATCTATTTTATTCGCTGTTGCCATAGACGAAAACAACTCCCAAGACCAGCCTTTTTTTGAAGCAGCACCTGCTACGTAAATTCCACCTTCATTTAAACTTAAATTTTCATCTATTATCAGTTTATTCTCATCTACTTCTAATGTCATTCCTATTCCATTACAAGATTCACAGGCTCCAAAAGGAGCATTAAATGAAAATAATCTAGGTACTATTTCTGGAAATACTACTTCTGGGTGATTAGGACAAGAAAAGTTTTCACTATAAAGTTGATCTTTATCATTTATATTTGCTATAACTACTCCCTCTGATAAAGAAACAGCTGTCTCTATTGCTTCTGAAACTCTCCCTATAAATTCAGGATTGTCTTTTTTTACTTTTAGTCTATCAATTACTACTTCTATATTATGACGTTTATTTTTTTCTAATTCAATCTGATCTTCTAAATAAAGTATCTCTCCGTCTACCCTTATTCTCAAGAAACCTTTTTTTTGTAAGTTTAAAAATAAGTTCTTATGTGTTCCCTTTTTATCTTTAGCCACAGGTGCTAAAACTATTAGTTTATCATCATCAGAATTTAATCCTACTATTGTATCTACTATTTCTTGTATTGATTGTTTTTCTACTTTTGTGTTACATATTGGACAATGCGCCTCACCAATATGTGCCCATAAAAGTCTCATATAATCATAAATTTCTGTCATAGTTCCTACTGTTGATCTAGGATTTTTTGATACACCTTTTTGTTCTATTGAAATAGCAGGTGATAATCCTTCTATACTGTCTAATTCAGGCTTTTGCATCTGCCCAATAAACTGTCTTGCATAAGCTGATAAGCTCTCTACATATCTTCTTTGTCCTTCAGAATAAATAGTATCAAAAGCAAGTGAAGATTTCCCACTTCCAGAAACTCCAGTTATTACTACAAATTTATTTTTAGGGATTTTAATAGTTATGTTTTTTAAATTATGCTCTCTTGCTCCTCTTATTATTATTTCATTATTCATATTGTCTCCTCATTCTTATTGTATATTTTATTAATTTATTTATTACATGTTTTAATATGTTATAGTTTTATAAAATATATTCAATTTATATTAAAATTAATTTTTTAACTTCGCTATTCTTTATTTTATCATATTGGTTTATTATTATCAACAGAATATAATACAAAAGCGAGTACCTCAAGTGTAACATCTTAAATATGACATATGTATGTCATATTTAAAAAAATTAATCATAAATAACAGTACTACAAAGACTCTATTTTATTAATAAATTAAAAAAGCTCAATTTTATTATGAGCTTTTTATATCCTCTAGAATTTATTCCATTATATGTTCCAAACCTATTTTATAAATTTGCTTCACATGTTCATCTGAAAGAGAGTAAAAAACTTCCTTTCCATCTTTTCTTGTCTTAACAAGATTTGTAGTTCTTAAAATTCTTAATTGATGTGATATAGCAGAACTATTCATCTCTAATTTAGCAGATATTTCTCCCACATTTAGTTCTTTTTCTAATAATAACTTTAATATATTTAGTCTTGTTTTATCTCCAAATACTTTGAAAAACTCTGCTAGTTTTTCTAGATTTTTTACTTCCATATACTATCATCCTCTTTCACTATTGAATTTTGCCCTCTAACACCCAGACTAATTCTTCAAAAAATTGTTTTTCTTCATCTTTAAATCTAGAAAACTTTGGACTATCTATATCTAGAACCCCTATTATAATTCCATTTCTAAAAATTGGAACCACTATCTCTGAATTTGAAGCACCATCACATGCAATATGTCCTTTAAACTCATGAACATCATCTACAATGATCGTTTCTCTTTCCTTTAAAGCTGTACCGCAAACTCCACTTCCATTTTTTATTCTAGTACACGCAGGTTTCCCTTGAAAAGGCCCTAAAACTAAGTCATCCTCTTTTAGTAAATAAAATCCTGCCCAGTTTAGGTCATTTATCATATTATAAATAAAAGCACTTGTATTTGCTAATAATGCAATAAAGTCATCCTCTTTTTCAATTAAAGCTTTATAGCTTTTCAACAATGATATATATTCCATAAATTCTACACCTTCCCATTCATAAATAAACCTTTTATTTCACTGATATATAAAAAATTTCTCCAAAATTAACTAATTTTACTTTATTCTCTAAATTTTTATTTTCCTTAAATAATAAACTATACTTATAACCTGTATAATCCACAGGCTCTACTCCTAAATGATATGTCCCCCAATGAACTGGGATAATATATTCTGTTTTTAAGTCCTTCATTACTTCCAGTGATTCTTCTACATTTAGATGTTCATATTCTGCAAACCATCTAGTTTCATATCCTCCTACTGGAACTACTGCATATTTTATTTTAAATTTTCTGCCATACTCCTTATATCCTATAAAATATCCAGAATCTCCACCAATAAAAATACTTTCTCCCTCTTTTGAAGTTTCTATAAGAAAACTTCCCCATAAAGATTTATTTTTAAATTGATCAATTCTATGAGAATAATGCTGAGCTGGGAGAAATTTTAATTTCAAGTCTCCTATTTTCACTTCATCCCACCAATTGAGTTCTTTTATTTCAAAGCTATCAAATGACTTTAAAAGGTTTGAAATACCCTTAGGTGCGTATATAACTCCATTTGCCTTTAGCTTTTTTAAACTTTCTATATCAAAATGATCATAGTGATTATGTGTAATTAATATATTAAGTTTCTTATCTTTCAATAATTCATTTAACATATCCAATTCTAGACCAACTTTAGACTCTCTTTTAGTAGAAAATATTTTATCTGCAAAAATTGGATCAACTAAAAATAATTCACCTTGAACTTTTATCAAACTAGTATTATGACCAATCCAAATTATAAAATCTTTATCTGAATTTATAATTTTTTTATATTCCTCAATACTCAAATCCATATTTTTAGGTAAATATTTATTTTTTTCATAATTAAAAGACTGTTTTTTTTCAAAAAACCATTTTATAGTATGCAAAAAGTTTCTCTCATCCTTTCTCCAAGGATTAAAGTAATTTTTACCTGAAAAATTATCTAAATAAATTTCTTCTATATTTTGCTTTTGAATTTTTAATACATGATCCTCTTCATTATATCTTACTTTTGTATATCTTAAAATTAAAAATATAATTGTTAATACAACTAAAATTATTAATATATACATTTTTCTCCGGCCATTTCCAAGCATTAATCTATACTCTGCTTTCTAAATATTCTTTATTACCTTCCATAAATAATATTCTTTTTCTCAATGTTGGATGTGTTATATCAGGTACTTGTCTTTCATTATCCACATCTGATAATTCGTTATTGATTAGATCATCAATTAGATATAAATATTCATTTTCTTCAATTCTAAAATTATGATTTAAATCAAAGCTATCCCAATTTTTTATTTCCCCGTACTCATAGTTGTGCTTATCAATTTCAGGAATATTATCCACAGCTTCATCATATAAAAAATTATCTATAATTTCTGATATTTCATTAAAGTTTTGAAACTCATATGGTATTTCTTTTCTCAGATTTTCATAATAAAAGTCAAAATCTTTAAATGATAGTCTCTTATCTCTAGTAATCCTCTCTACTATATATCTGATTATCTTACTATCAACCTCATTTATTTTACTGACAACTATTAGAGTATTCACCATATTTAGTATTCCATTTTTCTGAGCTGAAAAAAAATCACTCAAATACTCATAATCTTTTATATTACTAAATGTAAAAAATCTAACAACAGCACTAAAAAAGAATACCAAGAAAAATAAAGATATTATTGACTTTAATCCTAATGCAAAAAATAGAAAAAAAGGTAATAATACTGAAAAAATGTCCAGTGGAAGAATATTTTTTGAAAAAGGACTCATATAGTAATAAAAGTGACCTAATTCATGATATATTACAGACTTTAATTCTTCTGGTTTTAAGTGTTTAAATAAATCTTCTGACAGATATAAACCATTTAGTGGTGGTATTATTTTTAATACACTTTCAGTAACAAATGCATTAACTGTATTTAAAGATACTATATATACATTTGGCTTTTCTTTTTTATTTATATTTCCATAAACTTCACTTATTATCTCTTTTATTTCCTCAATACTATATTTTCCTACTTCATTATATGACTCTAATTTTCTTTTCTTCAAAAATAAGATATTTCCATAAGAAGAAATAAATATTAAAATAAGAAAAAATATTATCGATACTATCCCAAATCCACTTTTAAAAAGTAAAAATAATAGAAATAAATCGACTAGAATAACTGTATATTGAATAAATTTATTTATTTGGTTGGTTCTATTATTTTTAAGCAATAATTCTTTGTAGTCTTCCATAATTCCTCCTCTTTTAATTTTTTCTAAGGTAAATTAGGTTCTATTGTACCACTCTCTTGCTTATAGTACCAACCGCCTTGTCCATCCTTAGAAAGTACTATTTTATTTGTTTCTTCTATATTCTTTTTTATATTTTCTGGAACTTTAAATATTTCTTTTGAGCCGTATATTTTAGCAAAGCTCACTCCCTTTTGAGTTTTTATAAGATCCAAACTATTTTCTTTTCCATATAAATCAGGATATTCTCCTTCTAATGCTTTAAAAATTTTCAAAGAATTTGTCAGTCTCTCTTTCTGAATTTCTGTAGTTTCTCTTTTTAATTTTTTTCCTTTTCCAGCCTCATAGTATGTAAGTCCTGAGAAAGCTATAAAAATAACAAATAAAAAAATGAAAAATTTAAATATTCCTATTTTAGTTTCCCGGGTCATCTTCTTTATTTTCTTCGTCTTTTTCATTATTTCTCCTAATTTTTGGATTAATTATACCTTGTCTTTTTGTGATTTTTACACCTTCTGGATAAAATAATTCTATTGTTAAAGGTCCTCTTTTTACATTTATCCATCCCAAACCTGATATAGCTATCTCTTCTTGAGAATCAACTGTTATAGTAGTACTTTTCATCTTAGAATAGTATCCTTCTCTCTCTTTTTGAGATGGAAACTCAAAGAAGTTTTTCTCTATTAAATCATTTATTCTATCTTCTTTTGTAACATGAAATTTTACAGCTCTTGAAGCATATGCTGAAAAAATAGGTTTGAATTCTTCACTTTCATTCTTTACTTTAAACCATATTAATCCATCAAATAAAAAGACCTGTCCATCATCAAGTTTAAATGTCTTTCTATTAATTTCACCATTAGGAACTAGTTTCAAGGCTTCTTGCGGCTCTAATAAATCTGATATTCTTCTTTCTGGTATTAGCCCAGGAGTATCTATTATTGTAATGTCAGTTCCTTCTATCTTATTTTTTATCGCCTTTAAAGTTGTTCCAGGATACTTTGATATTGTCGCCTTATCTTTTTCAATCAATGAATTTATAAATGATGATTTTCCAACATTAGTAACTCCTAGTATTGTTGCTGTTGCATCTTTTTTAAAGCTTTTTATTTTTCTTAGAACTCCATTAACACCATATCTAGTTTTTGTACTAATTAATGCTATATCATATGGTACTATGTCCTCTTCTTCTAATCTTGATTTTACCCAATTTGATACTTCTGTTGGATGAATTGTCTTTGGTAAAAGATCTATTTTATTTACTATAATTATACAGCTATAGTCTCTTAAAAAATCTAATATTTCTTCACTAAAAGAACCCTCAAAATCTATTATATCAATTATTGCTAAAATTAAATCTGAATTTCTTACAGCAGTACCTACTTCTTTTTTATAATCATCTTTTGTTAATTCTACATCTTGATATTTCCCATAATGTTTCATTTTATAACATCTTTGACATAGTAAATTATCTTCTGTTATAAACTTTTCTTCTGTTACATATCCTGCTATATTAGAATCTTCTGTTTGTAAAACTATTCCGCAACCTCTACACTTTTTTACTATCAATATTTTTCCTCCATTAATCTTCATTTGCTAAAGGATGAGCTTTTATATATATCTCCCTAAGCAAAGCCTTACTCACATGAGTATATACCTGTGTTGTGGATATACTGCTGTGTCCTAATAATTCTTGTAGATATCTTATATCTACGTTATTATTTAAAAGAGTTGTTGCAAAAGAATGTCTAAATACATGAGGAGAGACCTCTTTATTAATCCCAGCTTTTTCTGCATAATCTGAGATCAGCCTTCTTAAAGATCTTGTTGTTATTCTCTCACCTCTACTATTAACAAAAACTATATTCGGAGTATAATTTTTATACTCATTTTTTTTAGCATGTAAATATTTTTCATACCATATCTTTGCATTCTCACTAAAAAAAGTTATTCTTTCTTTATTCCCTTTTCCTAGAACTCTAACTTCTCTTTCTCTTAAATTTATCATTAATTCACTTAAACTAACTAACTCACTTGATCTTAAACCACTTGAATATAAAAACTCTATAATGAGTCTGTCTCTTATTCCAGTTGTTTTTGATATATCAATTACATCTCTTAATTTATTAATATCTTCCTTTGTTAATACTGTAGGAAGTTCTTTTTCAAATTTCGGCATATTTACATAAATTAATTTATTAGTTTCTATTATATTCTGTTCTTTTAAATATGCAAAAAAAGTTCTAAGTGCTGAAATTTTTCTATTAATACTTCTCTTTCCTACATCATTACTACTAGAGTAAGCAATAAAAGATCTTACAGTAAAAATTTCAATATTATTATAATCAGATATCTCTTCATTTTTTACTATATATTCTATAAATTGCAGAATATCTCTTCTATAACTTCTAATAGTATTATAGCTTTTTCCCAAAATAACTTCTTGAAAATGTAAAAACTTATCAAGCGATTCAATTAAATTTTCCATAGCTTTAGAATCTTCCATACTCTCGCCTCTTATTTTTTAGGAATTTTCTTTATATTTTTGCAGTCTGGATAACCAGTACACGCTAAAAATCTTCCAAATCTCCCAATTTTTATTTCAAAAGGTTTACCACACTTTTCACAAAGTCCAGCTTCCCCTATTATTTGCTGATCCTCATTAATCATTTTTTCTAATTCCTCATGGATTATAAAAACTCCATCTTCTACTCTTGACTTTCCTTTTTTCAGTTCTAACTTTACTTTATAAGGAAGTGGCATTCTAACTTCATCAGTTTCATAGTTTTCACTTTCTAAATATTCTCCAAATCTTCCTTTTTTTACAAAAAGTCTTGCTCCATCTTTAGTATAATGATCAGTTGGAATACCTTTTTTCTCTGATTCCATAGCTGCTACTTTTTCTTTTACTATTAGCTTACCAGCCTCTATTTCCTCTTTTGGAATAGGAATACCTTTCAAAGATACTTTTTCATCTGGATTAGACTCACAAATTAAGTATTTTCCAAATCTTCCAGTTTTTAAAATCATAGCCTCTGTTCCATTTTCACACATTACATCAGACTCTATTCTTCTATCTTGAAGTTCCTGTATTTCTTTTTCAAATTTAACTAAGTCTTTATCTAAATCAGCATAAAATCTAGACAGCAGTTCAACCCATTTTATCTCTCCGCTCTCTATTCCATCTAGTTCTTCTTCCATATTAGCTGTAAACTTTATATTCATTATTTGATTAAAATGTCTTTCTAACTCTGTCTTTACTTCAAATCCTAAAACTGTTGGTACAAATCTTTTTTCCACAATTTCAGCATAGTTTCTACTTTTCAGTGTTTCTACAATTGAAGCATATGTTGACGGTCTTCCAATTCCTTCTGATTCTAATTTTTTTACTAATGATGCTTCTGAATATCTTGCAGGCGGCTTAGTTATTCCGTCTTTTATTTTCAGCTCTTTTACTTTTAATACATCTCCCTCATTAATTTCAGGAAAATCAGCTGTTTTTATTTCATCTTCATCTTTAAAAATTTTATAATATCCATCAAAAGTAACTTTATTAATAGTTCCTCTAAAAACATAGTCACCATGATCTGCATTAATCTGCATCTGATCATATTTCATAGATGAGAATTGTGATACTAAAAATCTTTCCCATATTAGTTTATATAGTCTATACTGCTCTGAACTTAACGAATCTTTTAGTCTATCTGGTTCTAAAGTTATATCTGTTGGTCTTATTCCTTCATGGGCATCTTGTACATTTCCTTTACCCTTAGCAGGAACATATTTTCCAATATACTCTTTACCAAAATTTTTCTCTATATACTTTCCAGCATCAGCCATAGAATCATTAGATACTCTAGTGGAATCAGTTCTCATATATGTTATTAATCCTACATTTTCTCCATCAATAGAGAGTCCTTCATATAATTGCTGAGCTACTCTCATAGTTTTTGTTGTAGCAAATCCAAGATACGAAGAAGCTAATTGTTGTAATGTACTTGTTTTAAAAACTAAAGGCGGCTTTTGTGTTTTTTTAGAGACCTTAATTTTAAATATAGTAAGGTCTTTTTTATCCAAGTCTTTTTTTAGTTTTTGCATTACCTTCTCATCGAAAATTCTATCTATTTTTTCAGAAGCTATCTCATAGATATTTAACTCTATTCCTTTATCTGTTAAAACACTTACTTCCCAGTATTTTTGAGGAATAAAACTTCTTATTTCATCTTCTAAGTCACATATCAGTTTTAATGCCACTGACTGTACTCTTCCTGCACTTGCATTTTTACTTATAATTTTCCATAATAATGGACTTATTTTATAACCGACTATTCTATCAAGTACTCTTCTTGCCTGCTGTGCATTTACCAAATTTTCATTAATATCTCTGGGATGCTTTATAGCATTATTTATAGCTGTCTTTGTTATTTCATTAAACTCTATTCTTTTAGTTTTCTTAGGTTCTTTTATGTAATTTGAAATATGCCATGCTATAGCTTCTCCCTCTCTATCCATATCGGAAGCTAGGTATACTGCGTCAGCTTTTTTTGCTTTATCTTTAAGTTTTTTTAGTACTTCTCCCTTACCTTTTATTACTTGATAATGAGGTTCAAAATTATTTTCTATGTCCACTCCTATTTTTGTTTTAGGCAGGTCAATAACATGACCATAAGACGCCTCTACTTCATAGCCTTTTCCCAGTATTTTTTCTATAGTTTTTGCTTTAGAAGGAGACTCTACTATAACTAATTTCTTTGCCAAAATCTTTCACCTCTTAATTTAAAATAATTTTTGTTTCAATTCCATTTAATAATAATAATTCTTCTAACTCCATTATACTTAACTTTACTTCTACTAATGACAGTTCATTTAGAATTAATTCAAATTCTTCATAATTTATAATATCTTTTGATCTCAGATCTAAAAAATACTCTTTTGCATCCTCAGTTAAATTTACAAGCTCTTCTGGGTGCACATATCTTATTTTCATTTCCATCAATTTTATCACCTTATTTTTTATATAATTATTCAGTATAATATTAGCATAAAACTTATGTTAATAACAATCTTTTTTTATAAATCATTTGAAAAACAAAGTAATTTATAAGATAAATCATACTAATTAAAAAGAATTTAATATGATAAATAGCTCATCTCTACCCTCATGGCCTGAAAAAATCCATTGGATATTCACATATATTATATTAGTATTTTAGTGAAAATAAATTTATAAATTTAAATTGCGAAAAGAGCCTGACTCATGTCCGGCTCTTTTAATTCACTAGTTCTTTATTTTTCCTCTTATAAACTTTATTTCTTCTTCATTTAAATATTTCTTTGGAATGAATAAAACATGCATCTTTTCAAATCTAAAATAAAAAGCAGATCTTGTTTCATATTTTTTATTACACCCACTGTATGTTTGTAACTTATATTCTCTTTTATGACCAAATATAGTAAAGTCTTTAATTGAGTCTTTATCAAATTTTGCTTTAACTGTTACATTTTCTCCTTTTAACTTTCTATATTTAAATATAAAAATAATTCCATATATAATAATTATTCCAGCAATACCTGTTAAAGTTGCTCTTCCAATTCTTTCATATATTGACATCATTAAGTTATATTTACTTTTCATCATAGTATAAATATAAATGATTATGAATGAGCCCCATATATTTACTTTGTCTGTATTTAGCTTACATCTAAGATAGTCTAAAAAGCTTATCTTATCTATTTTTATATTCATTTATTCTCCTTTGGTAATTTTCAAAAATTTATCTGCTTAACTTACTACTAATTATTCCCAAGCAAATAATTCTCCAGTATCTTCCAGTTCTCTTTTAGAACATTCAGGACATCTAAATTTCTTTATTTTCTTATCCAAGTCTCCAAATTCCTTTAACTCTTCTAATGGTCTACCACAACAATTAGTTTCTCCACCATCTAAATCACTTTTATTTCCAAATACTCCACAAACTTTACAAAATAATACAGTTTCTATTTCTTTTGTGCTTGATTCTCCTAAATAAATCTCCTGCTCTGAATCACAGCTTTTACATTTTAAAATTTTTCCAAATCCCAATTTTTTCTCCTCTATGTTACACATTTTTTATTATTTATACTATTATATAGCACACCTTAAATATTATCAATTTCTTTTCTCTGTTAATTTTGTATCTCAGCTTCGTATAAGTAGTATTCTGCTCCTACTCCCTTAAAATATAAATTCTTCACATTTGAATTTAGAATTACAATTCTTGTTTGAAAATATAAAAATGCTGCAGGAAGATCTGTTATTAAAGTTTTTTCAGCATTTCTCATTAGTTCCATTCTTTCTTTTCTATCATTACTTCTATTTGATTTCTTTACTAATTCATCATATTTAGAGTTTGAATATAGTCCGTAATTATTTCCTACATTTGTCATAAATACTTCTAAGTATGTCTTTGGATCTGCATACTCCGCATCAGTAGAAGAAAATACCATATCAAAATCATGCTGCTGCGACTTATTTACTCTTTCTTTATACGGTACTGCTGTAATTTCTACTTCTAATCCTAAATTTGTTCTAAGCTGTTCTTGTGTAAATTCTGCTACTTTTTTATTATTTAAGGCATCATTTATTAACAAAGTTATCTTAGGAGCTTTTTCCAGTCCTAATTCCTTTAGACCTTCTTGATATAATTTTTTTGCTTCCACTAAGTTATAATCTGGTACAAGAGCTCCTGCTTCTTCACGAAAACTCTTATCTAATCCCTTTATTCCATCTGGAATTAGTCCTGTTGCAGGCTTTGCTACACCACCAAGAACACTATTAACTAATTCTTCTTTATTTATACTCATTTGTATAGCTGTTCTAATTTTATTATTTTTTAAAAATTCATTTTTTACATTAAATAATAAAAACCAGACTGAATTATTCTGAAACAAATGAATTCTTTTGTCATCTTTATACTTTTCATATTGAGCTGAACTAATTCTAATAAGGTCAATCTCTTTATTATTAAATGCATTTAGTGCTGCTTCATTATCAGTAATAAGTTTTATTTCTATTTCATCCAGCTTTATTGCATCTTTATTCCAGTAATTCTCATTTTTAGCTAATACTAAATTTGCACTATGATTCCATTCTTTTAATACATATGGACCACTTGCCACAGTAGTTTCAGGTTCTAAACCATATTTTGAAGTTACTTTATTATAAAATTTTTCACTAATAGGTGAATAAGTTACATGTGCTAATAAAGATAAGAAGTATTCTGTTGGCTGCTCTAATTTTATTTCTAATGTCTTATCATCTATGACATTTATTCCCACATCTTCTTTTTTTCCATCTCCAATATTATAAGCTTCCGCTCCTTTTATCACATAAAGTAAGTCAGCTTTTTTTGCACCTGTTTCTCTATCAAGTACTTTTAACCATGAAAACTTAAAGTCGTTTGCTGTTAATGGATCTCCATTTGACCATTTTAAACCCTCTCTTAAGTAAAATGTCCATGTTAAACCATCTTCGCTTATATCCCATTTTTCTGCTAAACCTGCTACAGGACTTCCATCTCTTCCACTTCTCATAAGTCCTTCACTCATTATTGAGTTTACTGTAATTCCTGTAGAATCTGTAGTTAAATTAGGATTTATTGATTGCGGCTCTTCATTTTCATTAATAGCAATTCTTTTTACTTCTTTTTTAGCTTCATTGTTTACTTTATTAGTCTTTTCCTTACCACACGATACTACTAAACCCATTATAACTACCATTAAAATAAGGTATACTTTTTTCATATCATTCCCCATTTCTTTAAGTTTTTTACTTACTTAGCTTTTCTATATTCATCAAATTCACTTTTCGATACCATAATATCGTCTTTATAGTAATTATTTTTATCTTTTGAGAGAGCTAAGCTGCTATTGTCAACAATTTGAAATGTTTTTGTATCTGCACCTTTTATTTCTTTTCCATTCAAGAAAACTTTATATGGTGTAACAAAGTATCTAGCATTATTTTTAGTTATCAAAACTTTAAAGTCATTTTCTTTCATAGTAAAGTTTAATATTTTTATCATAGAGTCACTAAATGTAGAATAATAATAAACTCCATTTTTATCTTGAGCATATAAATTCATTACTGTAAAACCAGTTTCTGAATCCTGCTTTGTATCTAAGTAAAGTACTTCTGTGGTTTTAGCATCTAAATCTATAATCTTATCATTAATAAATACAGTATCTGAATTTTTTATCATATAGTTTTCTTTTGCTGAAGTGCAGGCTTTATAAGTGTAATAAGCTCCTAGACTTTCAAAGCCCTCACTTTTACCTATATTTTTACTTCCATAGTATAAATTATTTTTATCCATTCCTATATAATTATTTATTTGTTTAAAAGTTGCTATATCTACTCCTTTTATCTCTTTGTTTTCTTCTTCTTTTGAAATAATTTCTTTCTTATTTTTATTTACTTGTGTAGTTTTATAGCTGTATTCATAAAAAACTTTGTTATTCTTTGTTACATAACCTCTTTTTATATCATAATAAGCGGCTCCTGAACATGAATAACTATAAGCTGTACTAAAAATACCTATTAATGATAACATTATTAAAATCTTTTTCATTTATTCTCCTTAATTCAATTTTTTTTTATTTTTCTATACATATATTCCCCAATTGGCAGTGCTAAAAACAAATAAAATTTTGAATTTGAACTATTAAATATTTCCTTTAATTTCACCTTAGATATTCTGGAAAATTTATAGTATATTGCGTTATTAAGTAATTTGTCTTTAAATGACATTTTAAAATAGTTTCTTTCATTATAATAGATAATATTTCCTTTTGGATTATCTATTAATAATTTTGCATACTTATTAGTAAGACCATCTTGATGATATTCTTTTATTTCAATTTTCTCATTAATATATAAAATCTTATAGTTTTTTGAAATTCTGTTATATACTACAGCTTCTGTAATAAATTTTTCGTCTTCAATTTCAGGAAACTTATAGTTTTTTAATATTTTAGTTCTAAACATAAGCCCTTTATCACCAGAAACTTTATAATTATAATATATTTCAAATTGGTTACTTAGCATCTCATTTTTAGGAAATTCTGTACCTATCACTCTGCCATCTGGGTAGCATGATAAATAACCCATTCCAGCTATTTCTAGATCATTAGAATACTTTTCCCAATACTTTAAAATTATTTCCAAAGCATTTTCTACATAAGTATCATCAGAATCTAAGCAAATAAACAGCTCTCCTCTAGCATTCTCCACACCTAAGTTATAAGCACGCTGTTTTCCACCATTTTCCTTCTTTATGTATTTGATTTCTATAATCTTCTCTAATTGAAACTCTCTAACTATTTCATAAGTATTATCTGTAGAACCATCATCTACAATAAGCCATTCAAAATTTTTATAGCTTTGCAGTTTTAATGATTTATATAATTCTTTCAATAATTTTGCTCTATTATAAGTTGGAGTGAAAATAGTAAATTTATATCCCATTTTTCTCCTTTCTTTATGATTTTTTAGTTATTTTCTAAATGTAATAAAAATATTAGAAAACATCATTTATTTTTGTAATTTCGCTCTAAATCTTCTAATAATTGATAAAATTTTTCCATAAACTTCTTTATTTACGACCAATTTTAATACTACCAAAATGTATACTATTTTTAATAATAATTTTACTAAACTTGTATTTGCTGATCCAAGATATAAAATCACAGGATTTACCATAAGTATTAGATATAATAATAAGTTTTTATAATTAAAACCGACATTATACTTCCGCCTGATCACTATCATTTCTAAGATTGCTCTTAATAAAAATGCCACTAAAGTAGTCCATGCTGCTATTATTGCTCCGTATCTAGGTACTAATAATAGATTAAACACTAAGTTAAATATCATACAGAAAAACGTAAAGAATATGATATACCAGCTATCTTCGTGAAAATGGAAAAAGTAATCTAAACAATAAAAAGCCTGTATAACAACTGCTGGTAAAATTACTGGTATAAATTCAATTGAATCATAAAATTTCACAGGAAAAATTAGTTTTATTATCTCAGGAGAAAATACTTGAGCAAATATACAGACAATTGTAAGTATTGCTATAAATTCTTCTAAAACTTTAGTTACACTCTTATCTTTTGAATTCTTGCTCATTATCTCATAAAACTCTGGTGTCCAACTATTTATAAATGAACCTGTTATTACTGATAAAACACGTCCTCCAGTATAAGCTAGTGTATAATATCCAACTATTTTCAAATCTAAAAACATTAATAATATTAGTCTATCACTTAGGTTAACCACTTGATCTGTGAGTTCAATAAATACAAGAGGAAATCCATTTATTACAGCATACTTTACATACACTTTTTTTAAGGGCATTCTAAACTTACCTATATACCCTTTAGCATAAAATAAAAACAATATTACTACTGCTATTAGATTTGCTAAAATATATCCTAAAGCTCCTAATCTCAGCTTACTAATAAAATAAATTGCCAGTAAGTAGTTTGAAAAAAAGCTTATTAAACTTCCCACAGCTACCAAAAAATATTTTTTCTGCATTCTAAAAAATGTAATCGCTAGTGTATTAAATACATTTACTACAGCTATTACAATTGATAATATAACTAATGGATTATATGAAATCTTATCAAGTCCCGGAATTTTTGCAAAAATTTGTGCAGAAAACGGAGTTAATAAAAATAGTAAAAATAATACATTCACTACTATTAATAAGAAATTTGTAGAAAAAAGATAGCTTCCTAATTCTTTTTTATCATCTTTCAAAACTATATATTTTTTCATTTGTGCATTATATAATCCAAATCCTAAAATTACTGTAAAAAACACAGTAATTGGACTAAGACTTCCTATTATTCCATATTCGTCTACTGTTAATATCCTTGTCATAATAGGAAGAAAAACTATTGACCCTGCTTTTGTAATAACATTAGAAAGTGTATATACCAAGGTTCCTTTTAATAAATTTTTTCTATTCACATCTAGTCCTCTATCTTAAGTTTAGTAAATCATGAATTCTTATTATTCCTACTATCTTGTCATTATCTATAACTGGAAGAACACTGATCTGGCTTTCTCTTTTTTCCATTTTTTCTAACGCCTCTATGGCCTGTAAATTAGAGCTTACAAAAATAGGATTTCTAGTCATTACATCTTTTGCTGTATATTCAAAAAACTTATCTTTATTTATAAGTGCACGTCGTATATCTCCTTCTGTAATTATACCCTCTAGTTTATCTCCATTAATTACACATACAGCTCCTATTTTTTTCTTAGTTAATTCCATTAAGACTGCTTCTATATGTGTATCTTCTGTTACTTTAGGCAGTTCATCACCTTTATGCATTAGATCTTCTACCTTTAATAATAGTCTTCTTCCTAGGCTTCCACCTGGATGATACACTGCAAAATCTTCTGGTCTAAAATCTCTCTTCTTTATAAGTGCTGCTGCTAATGCATCTCCCATCACTAAAGTTACTGTAGTAGAACTCATTGGAGCTATCCCTATTGGACATGCTTCTTTTTCTATTGCAATATTTATTATTAAGTCAGCTTCTTTTCCTAAACCTGAAATTTTATTTCCTGTAAATGCTATTATCTTTGCACCTATTCTTTTCATTGAAGGAAGAATATTTAAGATTTCATCTGAATTACCGCTATTTGATATTGCTATCACTATGTCACCTTTTTTAATAACTCCCAAATCCCCATGCAATGCTTCTGCAGCATTTATAAACACAGAATTTGTACCAGTTGATGCTAAAGTAGCTGATATTTTTTTACCAATATGACCGGATTTTCCTATTCCAGTTATAACCACTTTTCCATCACATTCATAAATCATGTTTACTAATTTTGAAAAATTTTCATCTAAATTATTTTTTACTCTGACTAGTTCTTCGATCTCTGCCTCAAAAACTCTTTTAGCTTCTACAAGATTATTATCCATTGTTCACTCTCCTGATTCTACTATATTATTTATTTTCATTACTAATTTAGTCTTACACTATTCTTAGTAAGTTTTTCTCTGTTTTATCTATGATTTTAAATTTCATTTCTATACAGATTATATCATAATTACTTTATAAAAACACAAAAAAATAACAGAAGGTATATTGGTTTTTTATAATTATATCTTCTATTTTAAAAAAATATAATTATAAGATAATTTTTAAATATTTTGATTAATTTTATTTTATTACTCTCCTTTATTAACTAGCATCTAATTTCATAACCCCTATTTTGAAAACACCCAATGAATAAAGAAACTATGGGCAATTTCCATCATATTTCATATAGTATCTTTCTAAATTAATTATGTATTTACAAAATATTTTTTTAATATTATTAAATATAAAATTTGACTTTTTTAATTTTCGAATTATAATTATAGTAAATTAAGATGTTTGTTTTTCTATTATAAATTTTAGGAGGTAAAAGTAAATGAGAAAATATTTTATTGTAATTGCAATTATTTTTGTATCTATTCTTTCTTTTTCAGCTAATGCCAAAACGGAAAATACTAAACCAAAAAAAATACTCTCAGCATATCTACCTAGCTGGATCGACTGGGATGTAAATGAAATTAGAGGTAATGAACTCACATCCATAAAATTATCATTTATACTAATTAAAGATGGAAAAGCTGTATTTGGCGAAGACTCTCCATCTTCTAAATTTGAAGAAAATTTTGATAAATTAAAAAAATTAAAGAATAAATACCCTCATCTAAAAATATTAGTTGCTGTTGGTGGATGGGGTGCAGATGGCTTTTCTGATATGGCAGCATCAGAAAACTCACGAAAAATCTTTATCGACAGCCTTATGACTATAGTTGAAAAATATGAACTTGATGGTCTGGATATAGACTGGGAGTTTCCAGTTAATGGTGCATGGGGACTTATTAAATCAAGTCCTTTAGATAAAGAAAACTTTACTTTATTAATGAGGGATCTAAGATTTTCATTAAACGAACTATCATTGAAAACTTCCAAGCAGTATTCTCTATCTTTTGCTGCATCTGTAGGCCCATGGTTTTTAGATGTTGTTGATTTAAAAGATATAATGAACTATGTCGATTATGTTAGTATTATGGGCTATGACATTGCAGGTGGATGGTCTGGAAAAACAGAGCATCAAGCTGGTCTTTATCGTGGTGAGTCAGACTGGTCTGTATCAGAAGCTGTAACAAAGTTTATTAATGCAGGAGTTAAACCTAGTCAAATAGTTATTGGTTTCCCATTTTATGGAAAAGAATTCTTAAATGTAAAAAACGAGAATAATGGATTATATCAACCATTTAATGGAATGGGTGGAATTAATGGTGAAGGATATCTTCCATATAAAAATATTAAAGATATTTATGCGAATAATAAAGACTACAAAAGATTTTTTGATAAGACATCACAGGTTTCTTATTTATTTAATGCAAAAGATGGGATTTTCATTTCTTACAATGACTCTGAATCCCTTAAAATTGGTGCTGAATATATAAAGAAAAATAATTTGGCAGGAGCCATGATTTGGGAAATAACACAAGATGATAAAGAGGGAACTCTACTTAAAGCTTTATATGACAATTTGAAGTAAAAATAAAAAACCAAGGATTTGAAGTATTCTCTCAAAATCCTTGGTCTTATTATTTTAAAATAGATTTTTTATTAGCTATTCCCAGTAAAATTAGCTTTTACTGTTTATCTTACTTACTTTCTTACTTCTCTTTCAAATACCTATTAATCCCATTCACTATTCCATTTACAATTTTATCCTGATATTCTGGCGAAGATAGCTTCTTATCCTCTTCTGAATTAGACATAAATCCCATCTCTATTAATGTATTAGTTATCGTAGACCAATTTGTACCTGTTAGGTCATCTCTATAGCTTACACCGTTATTTTTAGCACCTGTAGTTTTTACAGTTTCTTCTAAAATAATTCTTGAAAATTTATCACTAGAAGCTTGAACTTGTTTTGTATAAGAATTTTTACTTGATGATGTCAATACAGACATTCCATTTACACTTTTATTTTCTGAACCGTCAGCATGTATTCTTATATATAGCGAACATCCAGAATTATTTGTCATAACAGATCTCTCTTTATTACTAATATCTACATCATGAACTTCTCTTGTCATAAAAACATTGTAATTATTTTCTTCTAACTTTTTCTTTAATTTTAAACCAACTTCTAAAGTTAACTGATACTCATTTTTCTTAGTAGAAACTCCGGCAGTTCCTGATGAAACCTTTGGTTTAGTAGTTTTAGAACCTGGAGCAATCTCTTCCTTTCCATTATTCCCTTTTCTTTGATGTCCCGGATCAACACAAATCGTTACTTTTTCATTTGACTTTAACTTATCTGTTTTTACATCCTGAACATTCATACTTTCTATATTTGTAAAATAATCTAGTTTTATTTTTTTAGAATCTCCAGTATTATTTGTATTTCCCATACACATTGTTGCACCTAGTACAACTGATCCTATTAATAAGACCTTTTTTATTCGTTTTATCATACTTCTCCTTAGTTATAAGTAAACTTATTTTATAAACTTAAATTATTGTTCTTAATAACTCTAGGTTTCCCTCTACTTCTACTTTTACATTTACAGGAATTAAAATAGACTCCCCTTTTTTTATATCTAACAAATGATTTTCTGACTTAATACTGCCTTTTCCATCTAAAATAGAGTATATTATTAGGCTTTCATTACAAAAATCTTCCATTTTACTATTCTCAACTTTTATTTTATCAATTGTGTAATACTTTTTTGAAACCAGTCTTTTTTTAGTCTCAGAACCTTCTAAATTTCCAGACTCTACTTTTACTTCCATACCAAAGTCAATTACTTCTGCTGCTTTGTCTATATGAAGGTCACGTTTTACACCATTTTCTTCTCTGTCAAAATCATATATTCTATATGTAACATCAGAATTTTCTTGAATCTCAGCTATTAGAATACTTCCTTCTAATGAAGCATGTACTGTTCCCGGATTAACATCTATAAAATCACCAGTTTTTATTGGCTTTACTTTAAACATATCTTCAAAATCATTTTTTTTCGCTTTTTCTAAAAACTTTTCTTTTGTCATACCATCTTTCATACCAAGTATTAGTTTTGCATCTTTGCTTGCTTCTATTACATACCAAGACTCACTTTTACCAAGTTCTCCTTCATGTTTCATAGCATACTCATCACTAGGGTGAACTTGTATAGATAATCTATCATTTATATCTAAGTATTTTATTAATAATGGAAATAAATTTTTATACTCTTTATAGACTTTTTCTCCCACTAATTTCTCTTTGTATTCGTCTAAAACTTCTTGTAAAGTTTTTCCAGCTAATTCGCCATTTTCCACTATGCTCATACCATTTGGATGGGCACTTACTTCCCATGACTCCCCTATTATTTTTTCATCTGGTAATTCCATTCCTAAAGTACTTTCTAATACTCTTCCGCCCCAAATTTTGTCAATAAATACTTTTTTAAATCTCAATGGATATAACATCTTTTCATCTCCTATTATTTTATTTTAAAAATTCTTATTTAAGATTTACTACTTTTTATTTTATCCAGCATCTTTTTTATTTCCTGCGTTTTGTCCTTACGGCATATCAAAAGTGCTTCTCCAGTATTTACAACTACAAAATGTTCCAAACCTATAGTTGCTATTATTTTATTTTCTTTATTGATAATTATATTATCTTCTGAGTCTAATTCATAAAACTGGTCTGCCTTAACAATGTTTCCATCTTGATCTTTCTCAAAAACATCTTCCAGCGATTTAAAGCTTCCTACATCATTCCATCCTATATCTATTGGAATTACTTTTACTACCTTTGATCTCTCCATTATTCCAAAATCTATAGAAATTTTTTCAAATTTGCTAAATTCTTCATTTATGTAATCACTCAGCTCTACTCCTGAAGTATTTATATTTTGAAGTTTTATTTCAATTTCTTCCAGTACCTTTTCATGAACAGGCATATATTTTTTTATTTCACTTATTATAAAATCCGTTTTCCAAATAAACATTCCACTATTCCATAAAAAATTACCTCTTTCTAAGTACCTTTCAGCTATCTCAAAATTAGGCTTTTCTCTAAAAGATTTCACATCATAAATCTCTTCTTTTTTACTAGTTTTCTTATATTCTATATATCCGTATCCTGTTTCTGGATAAGTAGGTTTTATTCCTAAGGTTACTATAACATCAGATTTTGCTGCTTCAAATGCCTCATTTAAGTATCTTAAGAACTCATCTTCTTTATTTATTAAGTGATCTGACGGAAGAACTGCCATCATACTTTCTGGAAATTTCTTTTTTATTATTATTCCAGAATATCCTATACATGCTGCTGTGTCTCTAGCTGTAGGTTCTAAAATAATATTTTCCTCTGGTATTTCTGGTATTTCCTTTTTTATTTCATCTAAATATTTTACATTTGTAGCAATAAATATTTTTTCAAATGGTATTATTTTCACTATTCTTTCTATTGTTTCCCTTATCATTGTTTTTTCAGATACTAAATCTAAAAATTGCTTTGGTTTTTCATCAGTAGATAACGGCCAAAATCTAGTTCCGGACCCGCCCGCCATTATCAAAGCTACTTTTTCCATACCTCTCCTTTAAATAACAATTCTCTTTATTTTTTTGCTTATCTTTGTTATTATATCATCTTGAATTGTAGTTGTCCATTTAGAAATCTCTCTCAAACTTATCTCTTCATTTTCTTGTTTTCCAATTATTATTACTTCATCTAAAATTTTTACATTCTTTATATTAGTTATATTAATCATCATCATATCCATACAAACTTCCCCTATTATATCAGCTCTTTCTCCATTCACTAATACATAGGCCTCTGTATTTTCTATCTGCATCTGAATCCCCTGTGCATAACCAATAGGAATAATGCCGACTAGAATGTCTTCTTTCACCTTATTTTTCTCACCATAAGATATATATTCATTTTTTAAAACTTTTCTTATATTTATGATTTTTGATTTCAATGTAATACATTTTTCTAGCCCTATATCTGAACTTAATGGTTCTAATCCATAAATTGCCATTCCCACTCTTGAATAATCAAAATTATACTTTCCCATATATTTAAAAAGCGTAGGGCTTGCTGAAACATGTTTAAATTCATATCTTATACCACATAGTTCTATTTTATTTATTATCTTATAAAACTCTTCAATCTGTTTTTCTGTATATTTTATATTTTCTGAATTAGATATATGAGAAAATATTGATTTTATATTTAAATTATTTTCTGTAATTAGTTTACTTAAAGTTTCTATTTCCTCTAATTCAAATCCAAGCCTGTTCATTCCAGTATTAAATTTTAAATGAATTTTTACCTGCCTTATTTCATCCTTTAGAATATTAATATAACTTATTAATTGCTCCATATTAAAAACTGATATTTCTATATTATTCTTTAAACAATACTCTAAATTTTCTTCTTCTGTATAGTTTAATATCATAATATTTACATCATTTTTTATTTTTCTTATTTCTTCTGCTTCTTCAAAAAAAGCAACAGCAAAATAACGCTCTCCCTCTTCGTAAAGAATTGGAAAAATATTTTCTATCCCTAATCCATAAGCATCATCTTTTACAACACAAATAACTGGTGAAATATTTTTTATCTTTTTCAAATTTTTTATTATATTATTTTTATTAATATATAGATTATTAAGCATCTTTACTCCTTTGTTCAAAATTCTTTTGCTATTCTCTTATATTATATCAAATTTAGTCAAGTTTTGATAAATAAAATATATAAATGTATTAATATTACTCTTAAACTACACTCACTCTTTTTAGCCTTCATATCTCCAATTTTAAAAACCTATAATAGAATTTTTTTATCATGTAATCTTT
>JAGOZX010000103.1 GCA_018058425.1 Sebaldella sp. | reverse complement strand
TATTAAAGAGTACTATATTGAAATATACACATTATTAATTAATTATCATTATTTTTATAATAGTGACATACTATTGTCATATTTAAAATGTTATATTATAATATATAAAAAAGAAAAGAGGTTTTAATATGAAAAAAGCAGAATTTCAAGGAAAGAAAATAGTTGGAATAAAAGTCAGAACAAAAAATGCTGATAATCAATCTGAAAAAGATATGTCAAAATTATGGTCATCATTTATGTCTGAAAATATTATGGAAAAAATACCAAATAAGATAGATTTACATATTTACACTATTTACACAAATTATGAAAGTGATTTTACTGGTGAATATGATGTTATATTAGGCTGTGAGGTAAGCTCAACAGATAATTTACCAAGTGGTCTTATTTCTCAGGAGTTTCCAAATATGAGTGGACTAATTTTTGAATCAAAGGGTCAAATACCAGAAAGTATCGTAAAGACATGGAATGAGATTTGGACTACACCTTTAGATAGGGCTTATATTGCAGATATAGAAAAGTATAAAATTAGTGATTTTCAAGATGAAAATGCTGTTGTAGAAATTTTTATTTCTATGAAGTAGTTAAAATTAAAGGAGTTACTTTTAAAGTATTTTTTGGGCAACTCCTTTTAATTATTTTATTCTATGACTTCAATGCAATAATATCACTATAAATCATAACAAGATATCTTAAAAAACCTTAAAAACGAATCCTATCAATTTGTCATTCTGAGAAGAGTATCGACATGAGAATCTTTAACTACAGTTATTTTTTAACTTTAATAATAAGATTAGAGGAATTATTTCCTTTATTATAGTAAATCATCAACTCCTCAAAATGACAAATTAGAGAATTTGAAACTCCGTTTAATCATTTCTGCCCAAAAAATTCCAAATTTCCAAAAGAACATTCTTTGTCTTTGATTTTGATTTTTGTTTTTTATTATTAGAACTTATAAAACTATCAATATCTGATAAATCCCATTTTTTCCATTTTTCATCATTATGAAATATAAAATAGTCATAGTTGGCATAGGCTATCGAGCCTGTTATCTTTTCTTTTTCTTTAAAGTCAAAAAAATCCTCATTAAAATATAATCTTTTTTCTGTATCATCATAATACATTGCATTTGTATATGCCTTTTCATTAAAAGATGTTCTATATACCCTATCTGAAAGATTACTAACTATTACTTCTACCCCACTCGAATTCCATTTTGAAGTAAAGCTTTTACTCAAAGAATTCAATATTTCTTCTTTTTCAGAATTACTTACCTCTGAAATTTTATTTAGCTCATCTTCGAAATCATCTTGTTTCGCAGTATATTCCAAAAAGTAAATATATAACTTTTCTGCTGTATCTAATTTCCCAGAAAGTGAGTATTCAAATCTTTCATACTTTTTAATTTTTGAATCTATTCTGTCTATTATATCTCCATCACTATAAACTGGATTTTGTACTAAATAACTTGGCTCTCCCATAAGTTTATATCGATCTACTTTTGTCTGATTTGAAAATCCAAATATCATTGTACCTAACAAAAATAATAAAAATAATTTTTTTTCCATACTTTCTCCAATCTAATTTTTTTAAAATCTTTCAATACTTATTACTTTGCTTTTTTTAAATTTTATTATACTTTTTATACTTCCATCTATATAATATTCTTTCCATTCTCCGTCACTTAAACCATTTACATATTTTCTTTCTTTTAAAATATTTCCATTTTTATAAAAAGATTTGTATTCAGTAACATCTCCCTTTTCTATTCTTTTTTGATCTAAAATTCCATCTATTCCATATTTCATAGATTCTGTAACATCTTTAGATAATACATTTTTTTCATAAAAAACTTTACCTTTCCTATTAAAACATTTCACACTTTTATTGTAACCTTTTTTAAAATTCGCCTCTATTTTTAATATTTTAGTCATGTTAACATAATCAATACCACATAATTCAGTAAAATTATATGCTTTACGAGAATCAACACTTGCCTTTTCAGGAAAATCTGAAACAATTATATCCCCATCAATTAAATGGCCTTTTTTCTTGAATCTTTCTCCTGACTTTTTTATATTAGTAAAGCTTACCTCATCAACAGCAAAGATACTAAATGACAAACAAAGTAGCAATAAAAAAATCCTCACATTTACACCTCACTTATTTATATATTTTTAATCACTTACTATAAAGTATTATAAAATCAAAATTTTATTTAAATACAGTATGGTAAGAGAAAAAACTCCTGTGAAACTTTAAATTTTTATAAAGCCTTACAGGAATTCAATTATTTCTATGATTTTATTTCAATGTTCGTACTAAAGAATTAAAAATTAAATTGATATCCTAGTGATAGAGTTAGTTTTTGGGTATTAAATTTAGATTCAAAATTTTCTTGAGTAGTTGTATTATAATATCCGTCATAAATATAAGCTTGAGTATCCAATTTAGAATAAGTGATATCATATGATAAATCCACTAAAAAGTTTTTATACTCCACTCCTGTTCCAATACCATAGAACATTCCATTTTTTAATTTTCTTTTGTAGTCTCTTACATCAGTGTCTACACCACTAAAATTTGTATATTTCGTTATCCCATCTACTTTTCCAGAATTTATTGCATAACCTAAATTTGCTTTAACATATGGTGTAAATTCTGTTGAGTTTTTAAAATTATATCTAGCAGTTATGTATAAGGGAACACTTGTTAAATCTCCATAATTATAAGTATCAGAAAAAGTATAATATAGACCTTTGGCACTATAATCGCTGGGTTGATCTAATTTACTAAGTCTGTATTCTAAACCAGCACCTATTTGAAAATTAGTTAATATTTCTCTTCTATATTCCGCTCCCAAATGGAAACCATTTTTTACAAATTTCTTTGAATCAGAGTCATCACCATCTTTAAATTTAGTTCTACTCGATAAATCATACCCACCCCTAATTTCAATAACATTCTTTTCAGCCAAAGCAAGACTGCTTAAACTTAAAACTGCTAACACAAAAATAACTTTTTTCATATCTCAAAATACCTCCTATAATATATGTTAGTGAATACTAACATATATTTTCAAGGTTGTCAATACCTCTTTGCACCAAGGCACTGATTTTATTGTGACCTAGAGGATTTTAAAAAGCATATTTTTAATTCATTTTTTACTCATATCATATCATCAAAGATATATTATTGGTTATTCTTATAGGTTCTTTTGAAGTTAGGAATTAAAAAATAGGTATATTGAAATAACTATACCTATTCTTTGCCCACAAGGGCGAGGAATACTCTAGTAGAGTACACGGTATATTAGCACAAAGGCTATTATTACACATAGACGTAACATTTGTATTCCTCCAAGTGTCAGATTATGGCTCGGTGAAGCCACAAAATATTGATCATAGCCTAAATTAAAAAAGCTAGACATAGAAGTCTAGCTTTTTTCACCGATTTAAATTCAACACTTGTTTTATGACAATATTCTACCATATCTATTAAAAAATGCAAATTTTTTCTAGCCATTCATCTTCCAATAATTTCAAATCTGACTTCTTTAATAATTAGTATCCACATGTTATTTATCCCCAATTATAAAAAAATTCAATACTTCTATTTTTCTCCTAGCTTTAGAAATTCTTTATATTGAGTTTGGTTAAAAATTAAATTGATACCCTAGTGATAAAGTTAGTTTCTTAATATTAAACTTGTCATCTTCATCAGTTTTAGTCTGAGTTATGTCATATGATAAATCTACTAAAAAGTTTTTATATTCTACACCTGTTCCTATTCCATAAAATAATCCATTTTTTATTTTTCCATCTGAAGTATATGAATCTTCCGATGTATATATATTTTTAGCTTCCATCTTTGGTTTTGCTGAATTTATTGTGACCTAGAGGATTTGAAAAAGCATATTTTTAATTCATTTTTTACTCATATCATTATGTGAATGTTATAGATCTTTTTGTTCAAAGCGACTTAATCTTTACTATGATAAATAAGTCATATAAAAATCTTATGTTATCAGAATTGCTTTAAACGTTATAGATCCTCACGTCGTAAACTCCTCAGGATGACAGATTTTAGAGATATGTCTTAGAATACTTTTTTATTATAAATTATTTATTTTAAACGAGTTTAGGAATTAATGCAAGAATCAATACAGAGATTAAGAGAAGTACTCTAGTTCTGTCATCCTGAGAAGCGCAGCGACGTGAGGATCTCCTAGAGTCAACTACTCTTATTCCACACTAAACATAAGAATCGTCCTAAAATTCTCCTATTATGAATCCCAAAAAAATCACCTCAAACCAAAAAACTCGCTTTTCATCTAATACAAGACAAAAGCGAGCTCTTTAATTTATATCTTTAATTCTTCAATTTCAATTTCACTAATTAATTTATTAACGTCTTCAATATTTACAGAACCTGTTTCCTGACTTTGTGCATTTGACATTCCACAAGCCATTGATAATTTTAGAATATCCTCTAATTCTAGACCTTGCTCTAAACCTTTAGCAAATCCAGCAACAGAAGAATCTCCTGATCCCACAGTATTATGTATCTTTATTTTAGGGATTTTTATTTTCAATTCTTTCTTTCCAAAATACATTGCTCCATCTCCCCCGAGAGAAACCAATATATTTTGTGCTCCTAAATCTTGCAATTTTGTTACTGCTTTTCTTATTTTTTCTCTATTATCAATCGACTCACCTAAGATAAACTCTAATTCATCAAAATTTGGTTTTATTAAATATGGTTTTCCTTTTACACCTTCTAATAAAGCCTTTCCACTAGTATCCAAAATTACTTTTTTCCCTTTTTCATTAGCCATTTCAATTAACTTCTTATAAAAATCTACTGGCATCCCTTTAGGTAAACTTCCAGACATAGTAATTACATCTGATTTTTCTATTAACTCTAAAAATTTATTTTCAAAATTCTTTATATCTTCATCTGAAAACTCTTCTCCGCTTTCTAATATTTCTGTTTCTGAATGATGCGCTAGAATAGCTATACATACTCTTGTTTCTTTATCTGAAAAAATAAACTCTTCTGAAATGTCTAATTTTTTTAGTTCATCTCTAATCCATTCGCCATTTTTTCCACCTAATATTCCAGAAGCTGTAATATTTACTCCTAATTGCTTTAAGACTTTAGAAACATTTAGACCTTTACCACCAGGACTTTTGATTATTTTATCAACTCTAAAAAGTTTCCCATCTTTAAAATCATCTATGAAATACCTAGTATCTATTGCTGGGTTTAATGTTATTGTAGTTATCATCTTTACCCTCCTTAGTATCTATTTTCACTCATACACATTCTTATTTTTTCTGCTACCACTAATTTCATTGCTTTTTTAGCTGGTTCCATATACTTTCTTGGATCATTTGCATCTCTATTTTCTTCTAAATATCTTCTTAACTCTCCAGAAAAAGGCATTTTTAATTCAGTTGCTATATTTACTTTACATATTCCTAATTCTATTGATCTTCTTACGTCTTTTTCAGATACTCCAGAAGCACCATGTAGTACTAAAGGTATAGTAACTATCTTTCTTATCTCTGCTAATCTATCAAAGTCTAACTTTGGTTCACTTTTATATAGTCCGTGAGCAGTTCCTATTGCCACTGCTAATGAATCTATATTTGTTCTCTCAGCGTATTCTTTTGCCGATTCTGGATTAGTAAACTTAGAATCCTTCTCATCCACTACTAGATCATCTTCTTGTCCACCTAGCCTACCTAGTTCAGCTTCTACAGTCACATCATATCTGTGTGAATATGCTACTACTTCTTTTACTATTTTTATATTTTCTTCAAATTCATGATGTGAAGCATCTATCATAACAGACTTTGTTCCTAAATTTATTGAAGTTTTTATATCTTCTATTACTTCATGATGGTCTAAATGTAGTGCAATTGGAATATTATATTTTCTTGCTGCTGCTTCTATTATTGCCTGTGAGTAATCTCTTCCAGCATAATCAAATGTCCCAGGTGTTCCAGCTAAAATAACTGCTGACCCTAATTCTGCTGCTGTCTCTATTATTACTTGAATTGTCTCTAAATTATGAAAATTAAATGCTGGAATTGCATACTTTTCTCTTTGTGCTCTTAACATCATTTCTCTTGTACTAACTATCATTTTTATATCTCCTTCTTTCTTTAATTCCCCCTAAATGTACTCTAATAAGTATATTTCTATTCTATCATAATTTTTTTATGAAGTTAAATTTTTTTGAAAATATTTATTCTCCAATTTTTACCATTACTTTTCCACTATATTTTCTTGCTTTTATATTTTCTATGTTATCACAAAATTCTTCCATTGTCATCATTTCACCAATTAACTCTTCTACCTTTACTTTCCCCTCTTTAAATAAACGAACAGCTTCTGTCCATTCTTTTCCTGGAAATGGTTTTGAGTAATTCATCCATGAACCTTTTAATGTAAGTTCTTTTCTATTTATAAGCTCAAAATCTTGATATTCAAATGATAAAGTACTATGTGGAGTTCCTATGTATAGTACACTTGCTTTTCCTCCAGCTAATTTTAACACTAAAGTGAAACTTGGGTTAGCTCCAGATGTCTCTATTACGACATCATATTTTCCATATTCTTTTTCTATATCTGCACCACTTACATTATGTACTTCATCTGCACCTAATTTTTTTGCTAATTCTAATTTTCTATCATCTATATCAAAAGCTGAAACTAAGTCTGCATCATAAGCTTTAGCACACTGAACAGCTAAAAGTCCCATTGTTCCAATACCTATTATTCCAACTTTTTTTCCTTTTAAATCTTTTTCTAAAACATTTAAACCATGTAAAACTACTGTTATTGGCTCAAAAAATGATCCTTGTAATAAATCAAAGTCATTTGGTAATTTTTGTAAATTTCTTTCTGGTAATTTTACATACTCTTCCATTCCACCATTTTCTCTAGAACCAATAAATCCATAGTTTTTACATAATGAATAATTCCCATCATTACAAGCCTCACATTCAAAACATGGTTTTAAAGGAATACAGCTCACTTTATCTCCTATAGTTAAATCTTTCACGTTATTTCCAACTTTTTCTACTTCTCCTGAAAATTCATGCCCTAAAACTACTGGATAAAATTTTGCCTGATTTTCAAAAATTCTTGGAAAATCCGATCCACATAATCCTGAATACTTCACTTTTACCAATACTTCATTTTCTGATAAATTTTCTGGTTTTTCTAATTCTATTACTCCTACCTTGTCATTTTCCAATACTGCTAGTGCTTTCATGCTTTCCACTCTCCTGACTGTTTTATTTAAATATTTGTAAAAAGTTACAAATAATTAATGTCTTAAATTTTTCACCCTCTCCTCCTAAAAATATTCTTACTTTTTTAAGAGGAGAGGGTTCTATTTTATATTCTTTTATTAAGCTGCTTGTTCAGCGGCTATTGCTAAATCATCTGCTCTTTTAAGTACTCTAAATCTTCTATAAGTCATTGCTAACCCTATGAAGTATATTGCACCTATAACTATTAAACCTAATACATTTGTTCTTTGGAAAATTTGAACCATGATATATGTAATTGGTGATCCACCTTGGTCTAATGATCCTACTTGTGATGCTCCATTAAGCATTCCTGCATTTTTTGCTAAAATTGTTTGTAATTCTACAGTTTGGTTTGCTATCCATATAGTAATAAACATTATTACAGAACCTGAAATTAATGTTCTAAAGATATTTCCTTTATGTATTGCTACACCCATTGCTATAAAGAAACCAATAGTTGCTAAATCTCCAAATGGTAATACTCTATTTCCAGGTACTATTGCTGCGATTAATACTGTTAATGGTATAAATAATAATCCTGCTGATATTACACTTGAATCTCCTAATAATAATGCTGGATCTAATCCAATTAAGAATTTCCCTCCACCAAATTTAGCTGTTAATCTATCTCTAGCTGCTTCTGATATTGGTAATAATCCTTCCATGATTGGCTTTATTACTTTTGGCATTAAATACATTACTGCTGATACTTTTATAGCAAGCTGTAATACATCTTTAACATTATACTTTGCTAATATTCCAACTATTATTCCTAAAATGAAACCTACTATAACTGGTTGCCCAAAAGCTCCTAATTTTTTCTCAATTTTTTCAGTATCAATGTCTATTTTATTTATTCCTGGTATTTTATCTAAAATTGCATCTACTACAACTGCAAATGGTGCACAGTAAGCTGATGTTCCATGAGGAACTGCGATTCCTTCTAAACCAAAGTAGTCTCTAGTGTCATACTGAAACCAGTCACCAAATTTATATGCCATTGCAGCATGAACTACTACTCCTAATATTCCTAATATGTAACTTCCTGTAGCTATATGTACTAAAGCTCCAGTAAATGCCATATGCCAGATATTCCAAATATCCACATTTACTACTCTTGTTAGTTTTAATGCTAACATTACTAAATTTACTATTATTGCTATTGGTATTGCCACTATTGCTATTTGAGATGCCAGAGTCATAGGTGCTGTTCCCGGCCATCCTAAATCTATTACTGTTAGATTTAATCCAAAGTTTTCAGCCATTTTTCCTGCTGCTGGTCCTAAACTTCCTCTCATTAAATCAATTACTATTCCAATTCCTATAAATCCTATACCGATCATAAGACCAGCATTAAAAGCCTTACCTATCTTTAACCCTAAACATAACGCAAAAACTATTATTACTAACGGTAACATAACTGCCGGCCCTAAATCTAAAATATACTTAATTGGTGGCGTTATTAAATTCATCAACATTTCCATAACATAAACTCCTTCTATCTATTTATTTTTTAATTTAAATTTTCTTTAAGTAGAGCGACTACTTCTTCCTCGTTGCTTGAACTATAAATTTTTTCTAGAACTTCTTTCTTTTGAAACAATTCAGTTAACTTTATCAAAAAATCAATATGCTTTTCTGAATCTTTTACTATTAGCCCAAAAATGATTTTAGCATTTACTACTCCATCATCTTCAGCATTATCAAATTCTACACCTTTTGCTGATGTTACCACAAACATTGTATTCTCATTTACATGCTTTGCTTCTACATGAGGCATAGCTACTGACATAAATTCTAACTCTATCCCAGTTGGAAAATTTTCTTCTCTTTTTAAAATTTCTTCAATATAAGCTGGTTTTACTATATCTTTTTCAATAAGTACTTCGCCTATATTAGTAAACATTTCTTTTCTATCAGAAAAATCTTTATTT
Source organism: Sebaldella sp. (assembly GCA_018058425.1). Classification (GTDB taxonomy): domain Bacteria; phylum Fusobacteriota; class Fusobacteriia; order Fusobacteriales; family Leptotrichiaceae; genus Sebaldella. The sequence goes on along the minus strand of JAGOZX010000103.1, from coordinate 1,655 downwards.
AAATAAATAAGATCTTTGCTAAACTTCATTTCTATTGTGATCACTCTCCTGTTATTTTAAAATAGCTAATATTTTTTCTTTCAAAGCTTCTTGATTTAGCCCTGATATGAATCCCATTGCATGTACTACTGGTATTCCATTTATATCTTTTGTAAACTTTGAAGTTGTTGCTATCATTGAAACTCCGCTTGCATATGATTCTATTTCATTTATTCTACATTGGATCAATTCGATCTCAATACCATTTGCTTCACATAGTTCCTTTATTTTATTTGCTGCTACTGTAGATGTCGCTACTGCTCCTCCACAAGCTACTATTACTTTTTTCATTTTGCTACCTCCATATTTAATTAATTATTTTTACTCTCTTTTTATACTCTTTCAAAATTTCTGTATCTAATTTTTTATCTGTTATTATTCCAGTAAGTTCATCTGTTTTGGCAAATGTGTATAATGCTTCTCTACTAAATTTTGAACTGTCTATTAATAAGTAGCTTTCTTTTGCATTATCTAAAATAATTTTTTGGATTAATCCTTCATCATAGTTCGATATAGTTATTTTATCTCCATTTATACCATTCGCTCCTATAAAACACTTATCCACATTTATTTTACTAATAGAATCTATAAAATAATTGGGAATTATTGCCTCTGTCTCTTTTCTTAACCTACCTCCTGTAATTATAAAGTCTATATCAAGATTTGAATACTTTGCAATAATTGAATATGAATTAGTAACTACTGTCACATTTTTTGACTTTATAAACTCTGGTACTCTTTCTGCTGTAGTTCCTGGTGATATAAATATAGTCTCATTATCCTGCACAGTCCTAGCTGCAATTTTTGCTATATATTCTTTTTCCTTCATATACTTTACTTTTCTATCATGATAAAGTTTTTCTTGTTGTATTTTCTCAGAACTTTTAGCTCCACCATGTATTCTAACTAACATCTTTTTATCTTCCATATATTTTAAGTCACGTCTTATTGTCATTTCTGTGACATTTAATTCTTCTGTTAGTTCTAGTGTTGAAATAATTCCTTTTTCTTTAAGTTTCTCTAATATCACCTCTATCCTTTTCTCTCTCACATTTTTCTCCTTTGTTTGGAAATGTTTTTATTTGTTTTCTTTTGTTCGATTTAATTATATCTCGTTTTTCATTTTTGTCAATAGCAGAAATTAAAAATAATTTTTTTTAAATTATTTTTTTAATTACACAGTGAATTAGATACTTTTTTCACAAATAATCTATATGTTCATTTTTGTTCGTTTGCTAGCTTTTTCATTTTAAATTTATAAGACAATTTTTAAAAATCATGAAAAAATTATTTGAATTTTTATATTCTAAAAATACAAAAATTAAAAAATAAATATCAAAACATGCTTTTTATTTCATAAGTTATTTTATCTAAATTCAAGAATCGATTTTCATTTATAATTTCAGACATAAAACAATACTACATATCCATAAAAGTACTTTTATTCGAGATTTTTTAGTAAAAAATATCAAACCAATTAATATTCATAAAACAAAAAAAGTTGCTTTCAATATTGAAAACAACCCAATTACAATCTTTATATTTATTCTAAATTTTCTAATATCTACTTCCCACTATCTTTTCTTCTGAAATATTACTCGATAAAAAATCTAGTT
>JAGOZX010000034.1 GCA_018058425.1 Sebaldella sp. | reverse complement strand
AGTCTTTTAATGCACCAGTTACTATTTCTGAAGCTGAAGCACTTCCACCATTAACTAATACAATTAACGGGAAATCTCCTAAATTTTTCAATGTTCTGTTATATCTAGTTTCTTGACCATTTTTATACTTTAAGTAAACCACTAAGTCTTGAGTTATAAATAATGAACTTATATCTTGCGACTCTTTTAGTGATCCTCCTGGATTTGATCTTAAATCAAGTATAAGACCTTTCATTCCTTGAGCTTGTAAATCTACTATATGCTTTCTAAGTTCTTCACCTGTATGATTTCCAAACTTTAATAAGCTTACATAACCTATTTTATCTGGTAACATTCTACTTTCTACCATCTCAAGCTTTATATTATCTCTAATAAGAGTCACTTTAAGCGGGTCTTTCTTACCTTCTCTAATTATCTCTACTTCTACTTTTGTTCCTTGTTTTCCTTTTAGCATATTTACAGTTTCAGTGGCATTTAAAGGAATTATATCTTTATTATCTATTTTTATTATCTTATCTCCAATTTTTATTCCTGCTTTTGCTGCAGGGCTTCCTACAAATGGAGAAATTACTACTAATGGAGCGTCTTTTCTTTTATCTATTGACATTCCTACTCCTACATACTCACCATCTAAATCTTCTGTAAAGCTCTCTAAATCTTTTTTAGTCAGATATTCAGAATATGGATCATCTAAACCGTTCACTATTCCAGTCATAGCTGCTTCATATAACTCTTGCTTAGTTGGATTTTTTTTACCAACAAATCTTTGTTGTATTATATTTATTATATCAGTAATTTTATTTAAGTTCCCTGCATCTTTAAAATAACCAGCTGGATCATTTGTAACTTCTGCAGCTGGAGTAACTGGAGCAGGTACTGCTGTTTTTTTTGCTGCCACACTACAAAAAACAGTTAAACTTAATAATATTCCTAAAATAATAATCGTAAATAAGTACTTTTTATTTTTCATTTGATTTCTCCTTTTTAAGTAAAATAGTCCTAATTTCTTTTATAATTATTCTTTTTACTCTAATTATTTTTTCACTACAATATTAATTTTCTATGCATGAAAGTTTCTGTTCTTAAAACTATAACATTTTTTAAATGTAATTTCTAGTACTCAATTACATTTGAGATTTTATTTCTTTATACTAAATAATCCTAAAAACTCTTTATTTCCCTTTGCTCCACTAATGGGAGAATCAGTTATATCTATTAATTTAAAATTTTTACTATCTGCATATTTTATTACTTTTTTTATCGCTTCATCATGGTATTCTGGATTTGTTACTATACCATTCCTACCAATTTTTTCTCTTCCCACTTCAAATTGTGGTTTTATAAGTGTTATAATTTTTCCACTATCCTTCAAAAATTCTTCAAGATATTGTAAAACATTAGTTAATGAAATAAAAGAAACATCAATTACTATATAATCAACTTTTTTATTATCAATATCCTCTAAAGTTAAATCCTTTATGTGTTTTTCTTCTATTGACTTTACCTTCTCATTTGTTCTTAATTTCCAGTCCAGTTGATTTTTACCCACATCTGTGGCATAAACGTAGGCAGCACCACTTTGAAGTGCGCAATCAGTAAATCCTCCGGTAGAAGAACCTACATCTAAGACTACAGCATCTTCAAATTTCAAGTCCCAATATTCTATTGCTCTTTCTAACTTCAAGCCGCCTCTACTTACATATTTTAGTCTTTCTTTTATTCTTACAGTTAAATTTTCATCATCATCTTTTACCATAGTCCCAGCTTTAGTAACCGCCTGCTCATTAATAATTACATTACCTATCATTATTTCTCTTTTAGCTTTTTCTCTAGTTTCAAAATATCCTTGTTCTACTAAAAATAAATCTAGTCTTTTTTTCATTAATCTCTCACCTTCATCAGTATATCATCTAACAAAGATTTTCCAGTCAACTTCTCTTCTTCCAGTAATTCAGACCTTTTAGCATGTGGTAGGAATTTTTGTTTTATTCCTTTTCTTATTATTTTAGTATCTATGTCTAAATCATTTACATACTCTAAAATTTCAGTCCCAAAGCCACTCTTTTCTATTCCGTCTTCCAATATAATTACTTTTTTGAACTTTGGAAATTCTTTCTTAATGAATTCTATATCAAAAGGTCTTATCCATGCAGCACTTACTATTGCAGCATCTAATAATTCCCCGATTTCTTTCTCTATTTTCATTACTTCACTAAACATAACTCCACAAGCTATTATCATATATTTATTTCCTTCTCTTACTTTATTCCATTTTCCATATTCATAATTAGAGAATTTATAACTATAAGGTGTATCTTTTGGTATTCTTATTGCAAGTGGTTTTTCTATATTTAGCGAAAAGTCTAATATATTTTCTAACTCTTCTTCTGAGGTAGGTGCTGATATATCAATATTTGGTATAGTCAAAAGATATGCTATATCAAATATTCCTTGATGAGTTTTACCATCATCAGCTACAAATCCTGCTCTATCTAATATCATTCTTACAGGAAGCTTTAAAATTGCAACATCGTGTATTAGATGTGAATACGCCCTCTGTAAAAATGTAGAATATATTGCTACATAGGGTTTTATCCCTTCTTTGGCCAATGCTGCTGCCATTGTTATTGTATGCCCTTCTGTCATTCCTGTATCTAAAACTCTGTCTTTATATTGTTTTTTTGCTTTTTTTAAACCCGTTCCCTTTATCATTCCTGCACTTATTGCAAGTACTTTTTCGTCTTTCTCCAGCATTTCTAACATCTTATCTCCAAATACATCAGAGTATATTCTAGATTTGCTCAATGATTCCCCTGTTTCTTTATTAAAAGGACCCACTCCATGATAACTTTCAGGATCTAATTCCGCATGGCAATATCCTTTTCCTTTTTTAGTTTTTAGATGTATCACTCTTGTTCTTTCTCTAGAATTTTCACCAAAAATTTTTATTAGCTTTTCTAAATTATGACCATCCATTGGACCAATATAATCATAACCCAGTATATTAAAAAATCCGCCAGGAGTAACAATTGATCTTAATGATTGTTCTAGTCTCTCTGTCGGTTTTACTATAGGCTTTGTTATGTGATATCTGCTAAGCAGCTTTCTCACATCTTTTCTTAATTTTAAATAAAAATGACTATTTATTACTTTATTAAAAACCTCTGATATGGCTCCTACATTTTCACCAATTGACATTTCATTGTCATTTATTATTATAGTCAAATTCTTGATTTTACCATTTATGTCATTTAGAGCCTCGAGAGTTGTTCCATTAGCGAATGCAGCATCTCCAATTATTACTATAACATCTTTATCAGGATTAGCCATTGCTAACCCCGTTGCTGCTGATAATGAATTACCTGCATGACCGCTGATAAACTGATCATGCACACTTTCATTTGGGTCAGTAAAGGGTCCCAGTCCACCTTTTTTTCTTATTGTGTGGAACTTATCTTTTCTTCCTGTTAGTATCTTATGAACGTATGATTGATGGCCTACATCCCAAACAATCTTATCTTCAGGAGAGTTATAAACATAATGAAGGGCAATACTTAATTCTACTACACCTAGATTAGGTCCTAAATGACCTCCATTTTTACCAACAACCTCTATTATCTGCTCTCTCATATTCTCACATAAATCTTCTAATTCTTTTATGTTCATTCTTTTCAAATCATTCATTGTTCATCCTTTTTTATCCCAAAAGATATCCTTTAAACAGTATTCCTACTATTAACCCTAAAACACATCCCCAAAATACTTCTAAAGGTGTATGCCCTAAGAATTCCTTAAAATTTGCTTCAATCTTATTAAGATCATCTTTATGTTCTATGCTCTTTACTAATTTATTTAATGCTTTTGCATGTTCTCCTGCTGCTCTTCTTATACCTGTAGCATCATATAAAACTATACTTGAAAAAACCATAGCTATTGCAAATTCAGGTGATCTCATTCCTTTTAATATTGCTATTGATGTAACTAAAGAAACCACAGTTGAAGCATGCGAACTTGGCATTCCTCCTGTTTGCATGAGCCTTACCCAATTTGATTTTTTCCCCTTAAACATAGGGGAAAAAACTTTATAAAATTGTGCCAAAAAACATGCTATTACTGCCACATCTAATATTCTATTCCCAAAAATGACTCCACTTGACATCTTATTTTACCTTACCTTTTTTCAGAATTTCTTGTGTTATTACACCCTTTTCTTTTTTGGGCTTAAATAAAATTATAACTCTCCCAATTTTATCAACAAATACACTAGATGTTTTTTCAGCAAGTTCATTACCAAGTTCTCTAACATCTTCTATTTCAGAGTTTTGTAATATTTTTACCTTGATAAGTTCACGTTTATTTATTACATTTTGAATACTCTCAATTAACTTATCATCAACACTGCCTTTACCAATTCTAACTACAGGTTCTATATCATGAGCCAACTTTTTTAAAGATGCTCTTTGTTTACTCGTTAACTTCATCTAAACCTCCATTATTATTGGTAAAATTATAGGTTCTCTATTTGTCTTTTTAAATAAAAATTCTCCAACTTTACTTTTCAACATTTGTTTAACTTTGCTTATTTCTTTTATTTCTTTTGTTTCCAAACTTTCTAATTCTAATTTTATTAATTCTTTAGTTTCTAAAATTAATTGTTCAGACTCTCTATTATAAATAAATCCTCTAGTTACTAATTCTATTTGTCTATTAAATTTACCATTTTTATACTGTGATACTGAAATTATTACTATTCCATCATCAGCTAAATTTTGTCTATCTTTTAGAACTATATTTCCAACATCGCCTACTCCAAATCCATCGATTAAAGTTATTCCACTTTGAACTTTTCCTGTTATTCTACAATGAGACTTTGTCAGCTCTATTTTATTTCCATTTTCTGCTAATATTACATTTTCTGACTTAACTCCTGTAGCCATAGCAAGTTCTTTATGTTTCTTTAACATCATGTATTCACCATGGACAGGCATGAAAAACTTCGGTTTTACAAGAGTTAACATTATCTTTTGTTCCTCTTGGCAACCATGTCCTGAAACATGTATTCCTACTACTTTTTCAAATACTACATTAGCATTTTTTTTCAGTAAGTGGTTTATATTTTTATAAACTGCTTTTTCATTTCCTGGTATAGGAGTTGCTGAAATAATAACTGTATCTCCCTCTCTTAGAGAAATATGCTTATGTGTTCCATTAGCAATTCTTGATAATGCTGCTAAAGGCTCTCCTTGTGTACCGGTACAAAGTATAACTACTTTTTCTGCTGGTAATTTATCTATCTTTTGAATATCTACTACTAATCCTTTTGGAAGCTTTAAATATCCAAGTCTAGATGCTATATCAAATACTTTTACCATACTACGACCATCTATAGCAATTTTTCTATTATACATTTGAGCTATATCGATAATTTGCTGTAATCTATGCACATGTGATGCAAATGCTGCTATAATAATTCTTCCTTTAGACTTTGAAAATTCTTCTTTTAGACTTTCTCCTACACTTCTTTCAGATGGTGTAAATCCTGGAATATTAGCATTTGTACTATCAGATAATAATAAGTCTACCCCTTCTTCACCTAACTGTGAAAGTCTTGCGAAGTCAAAACCTTCTCCATCTATTGGAGTTAGATCTACCTTAAAATCTCCAGAATGTACAATTACCCCTGCTGGTGTTTTTATACATATTGCATAACAATCAGCTATACTGTGTGTTACACTAATAAACTCAACAGAAAAATATTTTGAAATTTTTATTTTTGTTCTCCCTTTTACCACTCTCATTTTAGGCAATACAGCATCTTTTTTCTCAAATTTTGCTTTTGCTAATTCTAAAGTTAACTTTCCACCATAAATAGGTACATCGCTTCCTAATTTTTGATATAAATAAGGGATTGCTCCTATGTGATCCTCATGACCATGTGTTAGTAACAAAGTTTTTATCTTATCTTTGTTATTTTCCAAATATGTAAAATCTGGTATTATTACATCTATTCCTAGATGCTCATCTTCAGGAAATGTTAGTCCTGCATCTACTATGACAATTTCATCTTTATACTGAAATGCAGTCATATTTTTTCCTACTTCTTCTAATCCTCCTAGTGGGATTATATATACTTTTTCTTCTTTTTTTGCTTCTTCTTTTTTCATTATATCCTCTTTTGTTTCAGCCTCTTTAGGCTCTATTTTATTTTCTTCTGCTTCATTATTTTTACTTTCTAAGTAATTAAATTTCATGTTTCCTCCAACTTAACTTTTATTGTATTTCTCATTATACTTTATTATAAACTTTCTTACTAAATCTCCTGATGCTGCAGCTCCGTATCCTCCACCTTCTACTAGAGATATGAATACTATTTCAGGATTATCCGAAGGGAAATATCCTGCCATCCAAGAATGATTATCCTTGAATCCTGTGTTTTGAGCTGTTCCTGTTTTTGCTGAAACAGGTAAGTTTGAAAAATAAAGTATTCTTGCTGTTCCTCCTGGCTTATTTACAGGTTCCTTTAAAGCCTCTCTTATAATTTTTATATTTTCTGGTTTAAATGGTAATTTTCTTAGTATTTCCGGCTGTTTAACTTCTACTTTTCCATCAAAAGATACAAACTTATCCACAACTGTTGGTTTATACATTATTCCATTATTAGCTAAACCTTGATAAACCATAATCATTTGTAATGGTGTAGTTAAAACATCTCCTTGACCTATTGACATATTTACTAAGTTTCCAGGAAGCCACTTTTCTTTTCTTTTTTCTTTCTTCCATTCTGGTGTTGGTATAAGTCCTCTTTCTTCTCCCGGTATATCTATACCTGTCTTATCTCCTAAACCATAGTCTGTTGCTGTTTTAGCTAATTTTTGTACTCCAACTTCTTGTGAAAATACATAAAAATAGGTATTTACAGATTCTCTTATTGCCTTATAAAAATTTGTTGTCCCGTGTCCGCCTCTATGCGAATCTCTAAATATAGTTCTTCCTAATTTATATTGCCCAGTAGAATACATCGTACGATCTGGACTTATTCCTGATTCTAAAATTGCCATACCTGTAACGACTTTAAAGATAGATCCAGGTGGATATGTCGATCCTGAAAATTTATTATTGAGCGGTTTATTTGGATCATTTATTAATTTATCCCACTCTTCTGTTGAAAATCTTGATGACATAAAATTAGGGCTGTACTCAGGATAACTAACTGCTACTAATATTTTTCCTGTTTTAGCTTCCATAGCAATAAATGCACCCTTTTTGTCCTTAAACTGTTCAGTCATGTATTTCTGCAAATCTAAGTCTATAGAAAGATATATATTTTTCCCAGCTATACTATCTTTTCTTTCTCTTATAGACTTTACATTTCTATGAGCATCAACTTCGACTATTTCCTCACCATCTATCCCTTTTAAAACCTTGTCATATTGTTTTTCCACACCTCTTTTTCCTATATAATCATTTCTATTATAAGCATCATCTGTCCTTAAAACTTCCCATTCTTTATCATCAATAGGTTTCATATAACCTATTACATGAGAAGAGATCATATCCTCAGGATAAAATCTTTTATTATACTCTCTTACTTCTACCTTTTCATTGTCACCAATTTTTTCTGACATTTTCAAGGCTGTTTCTTTATCTAAATCTTCTACTATAACTACTTCACTCTCATAACCTGCTCTTGGCTGATTTTTTATCCTTTTTTCTATATCATTTACACCAATACCTGTTAATTCCGAAACTAACAAAACATCATTTGGGTCAGCTTCTCTTTTTTTACCTAATACATAGATTACTTGGTAGCCTACATTATTTCTTGTAAGTACTTTTCCATCTCTATCTAATATCAGTCCTCTGCTGGCTTTTATAATTTTTGATTTCAAACTATTTCTTTGAGCCTTTTTCTTAAAGGTATCATTTTGTATGATTTGAAGATACACTAAACGCCCAATTAATATGAACATAAAAATTCCAACTATAATTAAAAAGGCTATATTTCTTCCATCATTATCATCTATATCTATTTGTCTTCTCATTTTTATCGATCATTAATCCTTCCGCTTTTTTTAAAATTAGTAAGTAAAATAAAGAGTATATTGTTTGAACTGTTATCACTACAATACATTTCAACGATATAAAATCTAAGAAACTTACTTTTGGAAAATTAACTAATAACATAAACAAAAGATTTATTATAAATACTAAAACAAGATCTTTTAATAAATATTCCAAGGGTAATTTTTTATTCAAAATACCAATTACGTAATATAGAGATAAGAAAATCACTATATTCCATAAAAGTGAACCACTACCTAAAGTTAATATAAAAACTACCAATATATAATGGATATATTGGTCCTGTTTTTTAGTTTGTGCTAAAAAAATTAAAAATGCAATTATAAAAGGTAGCGTGACAAAATTTTTAACATGCCCACTGACTAACGGTTCTATAATAATTAAAAAATATACTATCCCATAAAAAAATTTATTCATTGTTATGCCTCTTAACTACTTTGATAAAGTCCATCTAAATTATAGTACTCTCTTTTTTCTACACTGAAAATATTAACTATAAAATCTCCGCAATCAATTAATATCCATTCTCCTCCACTTGCACCTTCCATTAATTTATATGAAGATACTTCTTTTTTTATCCCTGTGGCAATAGCTTCCATTTTTACAGATGAACTTCCATCACATACTATTACATAGTCCATAAAAGGGCTTTTCCCTGTTACATCATAAACCTTTATGTTCTCACCTTTTTTATCCTCTATTATTTCAATTGCTTTTTTCATTGCTTCGTCCATTTTTTCTCCTAATCTTTTGTCAAAATAACAATATTGTTTTTTAATTCTGTATCTTCTACTAAATTATTTGTCCCTAAAATCTTACTTAATTTATATGCAGTATAGTAATCTTCTGGGTTATAGTTTATCTGAATATCTGCTAAAGTTTTTAAATCTTTTTCTTTATATTTTGCATTTTTAGTAAAAACAGGATTATATGCTTTTATTTTATCCACTATAGTTGATTTATCTAAATTAGAAATTACTTCAACTTTAAAATCAACATTTGTATCTTTTCCTGTTATTATAACTAAATCTGCATTTGGCTTTATTTCTCCTGGCTTTAATTTCTTTATATACTTTAAACTTAAAGAGCTCAAAATATCATTTACTGCATTTTCATCTAATTTATTATTTATAATATATGAGTAATTTTCCTCTTTACCATAATTTTCAGCATTAAATACTATTTTGTACTTTGCTTTTAAAGCCTCTCCTAAAGCTGAAGCAAATCCATCTTGCCCATTTGCATTTAGTATTTCTATCATTTTCCCTTCCAATGAAACAGGTTGAGTTGTCTGCACAACGTTTTCTTTCTCATCCTGAGTTGCAACTCTTGTTGGAATTTCTACTAATAATTTTTCTAATTTTACACTATCTATATATGTTTTCCCATTAGATGTGATAACAGGAATTTTTATGGATTCTTTTGGTTTTTCTCCCTTTGTTACATACTCAATTTTGTCTGGAAAATACTTATTCAAATCATTTAATAACTCAGACTTATTAACTATTTTTTTTATATAATAATTTTCTATTTTTTTATCATTTGCTATATAAGTTCCTTTAGGAATTTCTACAAATTTACCATTATAGTAAATATAAAAATCATTTCCACTTTTAAAAACTCTATTTTTATCAGCTACATCTTTTGACTCATATTCAATACAAGAAAAAATCATTATCAAACTTATTAATATTAATATTATTTTTTTCATACAGTTTCTCCTTTTAATAAATCATCATAGACTGAAACTATTTTTACATCAATAACGTCCATAACTTTATGATTTTCTGCTTCCAATTCTACTTTTAAATAATTCTCAGTATAACCGTAAGCCTTATCTAACTTAATCTCTTCAATATAAACTTTTTGAATTGTATTTAGCGATTTTTTTCTAAATTCTAGGAACTTCTCTTCTTTTAACTTCTCTAAATACTTCACTCTGTCTTTCTTAGTTTTTTGATCAACTTTTCCAGATAACTGTGCTGCTGCTGTTTTTTCTCTATCTGAATAAGGAAATAAATGAAAGTCAGAAAATGATATTTTTTTTATATTTTCATATGTATTTAAAAAGTTTTCCTCTTCCTCTTGTGGAAACCCAACTATAAGATCCGCAGTTATAGCTATTTCTGGAATTTCTTTTTGGATTCTCATTAATAACTCCACTACAAATTCAGCATTATATTTTCTCTTCATTAAACTCAAAATTTTATCATCTAAACTCTGAATAGATACATGTAAATGAGGCATTAATTTTTTATTTGTTTTCAATAAATAGATAAACTTTTCACTTAATGTATCGGGATAAACTGAACTGACCCTAACTCTTTCAATTTTTTCTATCTTCAAAACTTCTTCTAATATATAATCAAAAGTAATGCTAGGTTCTAAGTCTAATCCATACTCGCTTAAGTTTATTCCTGTTAATACTACTTCCTTATATCCTGACTCTCCTAAAAATCTTATCTCTTCTAAAACTTCTTCTGGTTTTCTAGACCTGCTTAAACCTCTTGCATAAGGTATTTTACAATATGAACAAAACTTATTACAACCATCTTGTATTTTTACAAAAGCCCTTGCTTTATCTCTTAATATTGTGTATTTAGTAGAAGTATACTCCTTTTCATCAAATATATTATCTACTTGATAATTAGAAAGGTTTTTTGAAAAAATTTCATATACATTTTCTTTTTTTACATTTCCTATAATAAAATCCACTTCTTCTAATTTTTTTAAATCCTCTATATTTGTTTGGGCATAACAACCTGTGGCTATAACTACAGCCTCTGGATTTGTTTTTTTTGCCCGCCTTAGCATTTTTTTATTCTTTTTGTCTGCAATACTAGTTACCGTACATGTATTTATCACATAAACATCAGCATTATCCTCAAACTTCACTTCTTCATAGCCATTAACCACAAAGTCTTTTTTTATTATTTCGGTTTCATACTGATTTACTTTACATCCAAGTGTATAAAATGCGACTTTTTTATTTATAGACATTTGCCAATATACCTCCTATGACCACAGCCGCTGTTTCTGCTCTATAAATTCTTTTCCCTAAGCTTATTTCCACTGCTCCTTGTTCTCTCAAGTATTCAGTTTCTTCTTTTGTAAATCCTCCCTCAGGTCCAATAAAATAAAGAATGTTTTTTTCTTCTCCAGTTAATAATTCAAATATGCTTTTATCTTCACAGCTATTTTCATATGCAAAAAATACTTTATCATAATTTAAATATTCTATATTTTTTAATAATGTAATTTTATCTATTTCTGGGATTTTCACTCCTCTGCACTGCTTTAAAGCTTCCTCTATAATAACTTTCCATTTTTCCTTAGAATCATCCAGTTTAACTATTACTCTTTCAGTTTTCAATGGTATTATTTTATTTATTCCAATTTCTGTTAATTTTTGAAGTGCCATATTCATTTTATCATTTTTCAAAACGCCTAAAGCAATATCAATTTTAGCAGAAAGTGAGTAATTATCTTCTTTTTTTTCTATTATGTTAAGTGATATCTTCTTGTTTTCTATCTCATCTATTTGGGATAAATATTCATTTATACCATCTATCAGTCTGACATAGTCTCCTTTTTTATATCTATAAACATTTTTCAGATGATTTATATCTTTTTTTTGAATTATTTCTACTTTACTGTCTGATATAAAATCCTTCTCATCAACTATTAATGTTAACAAACTTATCTCCTTTATCGATAATATCTTGTAATGATATTTGCCTCATTGATTCTTTTAATTTTTCATTCATATCCACCCAAACAAATCTAATACTACATTCATCCTGTTTTAGGCACTTTTTTTTTATAATCACACTTTAGAATTTGCTCTTCTCTTTCAATTGAAGTAAATATATCCAAAATTGTTATTTCATTAGCAGCTCTTAAAAGTTTATATCCTCCGTTAGCTCCTCTATAACCTTCTATTATACAAGAATTTTTTAACTTATATAAAATTTGCTCTAAGTATCTTAATGGTATTGTTGTACTTTCAGAAATTTCTTTACTATTGACTAAATCTTTTTCTTTTAATTTTTTAATTATAAAAACTAAGGCCTGTAAGCCATAACGTGTTTGCGTGTTTATCTTCATAATTACCCCCTAAATTAAGATTTAAAACAGTTTCACATTATCTTATTTCGAAATTTTCTTGTAATCCTAAATGACTATAACCTAATGCTGTTACAACTCTTCCTCTTTGTGTTCTTTTTATAAAACCAATTTTTACCAAATATGGCTCATAAACTTCTTCCAAGGTTCTTTTATCTTCACCTAATAGTAATGATAGAGTTTCTATACCAACTGGTCCTCCATTGTAGTTTATTATAATTGATTTTAGAATTCCTCTATCGAGTTCATCCAAACCTTTTTCATCAATCCCTAGTAAATCTAAAACACCTTTCACACTTTTTTTATCTAGTATTCCTTCTCCCTTGATTTCTGCATAATCTCTTGCTCTTTTTAAAAGCCTATTTGCTATTCTCGGAGTTCCTCTACTTCTCATTGCTATTTCTTCTATTCCATCTGGTTTTGCAGTAATCCCTAAAATAGAAACCCCTCTAACAAGAATTTCTTTTAATTCATCTATATTGTAGTACTCCATTTTGTGAGTTACACCAAATCTATCACGTAAAGGTGTGCTTAATTGCCCTGCCTTCGTAGTTGCTCCAATTAAAGTAAATTTAGGAAGCTCAATACGAATACTTCTAGCAGATGGTCCCTTACCTATTAATATATCTAATTCCCCATCTTCCATTGCTGGATACAGGATTTCTTCTACTGAAGTGTTTAATCTATGAATTTCATCTATAAATAAAATGTCATTTTCTTCTAATGAGGTTAAAATTGCAGCTAGATCTCCTGCTTTTTCAAGAACTGGCCCTGTGGTAATTTTCAGACTTACACCCATTTCATTAGCTATAACCCCAGCAAGAGTTGTTTTACCAAGTCCTGGAGGTCCATATAATAAAATATGATCCATTGCTTCATTTCTACTTTGAGCAGCCCTTATGAAAATACTCATTTTTTCCTTTAATTTTTGCTGTCCAATATATTCTTTAAAATTTCTTGGTCTTAGAGATCTTTGAATATTATCTTCTGATATTTCTTTTTCTGTGAGGATTCTATCAATATCGATCATTTACTTTTCATATCTCCTTACCGTATTAAATTTATTATTAAAAATTGAAATACCGCTATTATTCCCCCTAATACTCCACCTAATATTTCTATATGTTTTAACTCATTTCTAGAAATCTTCATTATTATGTCCTCTATCTCTTTTAGAGAAAAGTTATCCATTTTTTCTATAATATGAGCTTTTAAATCTATATTCTTCTCCACAGTCTTCAAGAGTAGAGAAAACATTTCTTCTTTATTTTCTAAAATTATTTTCTTCATATATTTTTTTACTTTATTTAACATTCCATCTGTAATAAACATTTTTAAAAAAGGATTTTTTTCTAATAATTCAGCTTTTATTTTTTCATTTACAAGCTTATCTAAAAATTCATCCAGCTCTTCATAATCCATTGAGCTTACATCTAATTTTTCTCCAATTTCTTCTAAAGAAATTAGTTCTTTTTCTATAACATCAGCAATGTTAACAGCTATTTCATGTCGTCTTTTTGGAATTAATCCTTGCAACTTAAAAAATACAAAGTTTATTTCTTTATATGGTCTAAAAAGTAATTTTATTGCTAAGTAATTTGTAAGCCATCCTATTAAAGTACCGACTCCAACCATGATAAAAAATTCAAATAGTTTATTCAAGAAACCCTCCAAAAATATAAGTATTATTTTCCTTATTTTACCATAATATTTAATGTTTTTCAAGATATTAAACTAAATGGCAATATAAAGATATAATTATAATGTGTACATTACATATTAACAAACTACATATTTTTGGAAGAATAGTATTTTTAAGCCATTTTTAGCCTATTTACACATGTATCTTATATTGACATAGAAACTATTAAATGTTAAACTTATTTAATATACAAATCTTTATTAAATATAGAAAAGAAAAGAGGTTACTCATGTTTTATGAAAATATTTTAGATTTAATTGGAAATACTCCTATCATAAAATTAAATCAAATTTTCGATGATGAAAATATTGCTGATATTTACGTTAAATTAGAATCTTTCAATTTAGGAGGAAGTATTAAAGATCGAGCTGCGCTTAGTATAATTGAACAAGCAGAAAAAGATGGCAGCTTAAAGCCAGGTGGGACTATTATAGAACCTACTAGTGGAAACATGGGGATTTCGCTAGCTATTATTGGTAAGATCAAAGGCTACAAAATAATTATTGTTATGCCTGATACTATGAGTATAGAGCGAAGAAATATATTAAAGGCTCTTGGTGCTGAACTAATTCTTACTGATGGCGCTGAAAGCATGAAGGGAGCTATAGAAAAAGCCGAAACTTTAGCTAGCAGACATCGTAATTACTTCATGCCCCAACAATTTGAAAATTTAGCAAACACAGAAGCACATTACAGAACTACTGGCCAAGAAATTCTAAATGATATACCTGATTTAGATGTTTTCATCACAGGAGTGGGATCTGGTGGGACTATTAGTGGAATTGGTAGAAAGTTAAAGGAAAATATTCCAAATATAAAAATAATTGCAGTTGAACCAGAAAGTTCTACTGTTATTGCAGGTGGAAAACCAGGAAAGCACCAAATACAAGGCATCGGAGCTGGTTTTATACCTAAAAATCTTGATCTTAAAGTAATTGATGAGACAGTCAATATTTCTGATGCCAAATCATTTGAGATGGGTAAATTAGTCGCTAAAAAAAATGGACTATTACTAGGTGTTTCATCTGGAGCAAATATTGCTGCTGCTTATGAAATTGCTAAAAAATTAGGAAAAGGTAAAAAAGTATTAACTATTTCCTCTGATAGTGGAGAGAAATATTTATCAACAGATTTATTTAAATAGAGGTGATCAAAAATTTTTAGATGGTTAAACGATGAACTAAACAATATATTACAAAAAGATCCTGCTGCAAGTAGTAAATTTCAAATTTTTTTACTCTATCCATCGATTCATGCTGTAATTCATCATAAAATTTCTTATTTTTTTTATAATAAAAGACTCTTATTTCTAGCTAGATTAGTTTCACAATTTTCAAGATTTCTAACTGGAATAGAAATTCACCCTGGAGCGCAGATTGGTAAAAACTTATTTATGGATCATGGCATGGGTATTGTTATTGGGGAAACATCAATTATAGGAAATGATGTTACTATTTATCATGGTGTTACATTAGGCGGCGTATCTCTTTCAAAAGGGAAAAGACATCCGACTATTAACGATAATGTAATTATAGGTGCTGGAGCCAAGGTTCTTGGCAATATTACCATTGGAAATAATTCAAAAATAGGTGCAAACTCTGTAATACTAAAAGATGTTCCTGAAAATTCAGTTGCAGTTGGAATTCCAGGTAAAATCTTAAAAAATTATGATGATGATTATTTTATGTGGTATATATAAAAAATATATTTCAACATAATTATGTATCCTTACCAAAATAAAAACAGACTTAAAATTAAAAGTCTGTTTTTATTTTAACAAAGTTATTTTACATAAAATATCATTTCTTCTCCTGTTATATCTATTCCATAATTTAAACCATTAGAATAAGTGACAGATACAGAAACTGATTCATCTAGTTTTTGTAATAATTCTTCAAATATTTTATCTGCTTCTTCATCTGTTATATTTATATCAGAAGCTTTAATAACACTAAAAGATATCTTTTTTATTAGTTCCATTTTATTAGCATCTACATTTTCTATTTTTGCTAAAATAGCTGTTGGAGTTAAACTTTCATAGTTAATCGTAAGAACTTCACCTGTACTTCCATTTAATGTCGAATAATAAAATGCTTTTCCATCAGAATCTAAATCTTTGAAATCATCTACTTTAATTCCATTCTCCAATAAAACTTCTTCTAATCTAGTGGCTAATTTATCTACATCTATATTTTTAAATAAATTCTCTTGAGTTGGTTTAGTTTCTACTGTCTCTACTTTATCTTTTTCATTTTTATTACAACTAAAAATCAATATACACATAATAAAAATCATAAAAAACTTTTTCATTTTTCCTCCTAATATAAAAAGAAGATGACAATTGTCATCTCTACTTCTCTATTTTTGTATATGGTAACAATGCTATTTGTCTAGATCTTTTAATAGCTGAAGCTATTTTTCTTTGTATTTTAGCATCTAACCCAGTTACTCTTGCTGGAGAGATTTTCCCCTTATCATTCATGAAATTTTTCAATAATTCCACATTTTTATAATTAATATCTTCTATTTTAAACTTAACTTTTGGTCTTCTTTTTCTTTTTTTAAATTCTGCCATTTCTTTCACCTCCTAGTTAAAATGGAAAGTCATCATCGTCTATTGGATCCTCATTAACATTTTCACTGCTAAAATTTGGTTCTGCATTCGATGATTTCTTTTCTTCATAAGATGCTGACGAACCTCCACTTGCTGTTGTATCTATGAAATCAAATTTATCAACTATAACTTCTGTCATCCACTTTGTTTCTCCATTTTGCTCGTAACTTCTTACGTTCAAACGGCCTTGTAAAGCGATTCTTCTACCTTTTCTCAAATACTCCGCTATAGTCTCTGCTCTTTTATCCCAAGCAACACAGTTTATAAAGTCTGCCTCATCTCTGTTATATTCTCTTGTCACAGCTACTGAAAACTTACAAAAAGCTTTCCCTGACTGTGAGTATTTTAATTCTGGATCTCTTGTTAGTCTTCCTATTAAAGTCACTAAATTCATACTTATTCCCCCTTGGTATAATTTTAACTCAATTAACTTTTTTTATTCCCACTAATCATTTTTTACGATCATATACTTCATAAGGTTTTCATTGATATTCAATTTACCTTCTACTTCTATTAATCTTGTTCCATCAATTTCAAAAGTAGTTAAAACATAATATCCATTTTCTTTTTTCTCTATTGGATACGCTAATTTTTTGTCACCTAAAATCTCAGTTGTTACAGGTTCTGCTCCAGAAGCTTTCAATGTATCCTCTACATACTTGATACCTACTTGCTTTTCTTCTTCTGTTAACTGAGTTGATAAGATGAACATAATTTCATATTTTCTCATGGTTTCTCTCCTTCCCTATGGTTTTTTAGCCTTGTCTCTGGACAAAGCAGGGTATCTTATTTTATCAAAATTTACATTTTTTTTCAAGGACTAATTTTTTTATCTGTATTTTCTTTGCTACATTTCATAAATGAAAGTAAAATTTCACCATTGAAAAAGAGATAAAAAAGATAAAGACCCTATAACAAAATTCACATCTGTTATAAGGTCTTTACTATTATTATTTTTTCTTTTCTTCTTCTGTTATGTTTTCAGTATTATTTTGTCCTTGCTCTGTATTGTTATTTTGCTCTCTTAAATCTGAATTATTTTTATATTCTGATTCTCTTTCCATCTCTGATTGCGGTCCAAAATGTCTTTCATGAGGATGCCCACAACCCCTTCTTTCTCTTGGATCAAGATCTCTATTATGTCTTCCGTGTCCACATTTTTCAGTATGATAATCAAATTCTCCCTCTGACCCATCATCATCAAATCGTTTTTTTAGTTTCTCAGTAATTGAATAAAATTTTCTCTCAAGTTCCACTCTTCTATCCATACCTCTTGGACCAAAGTGATCTTCATGAGGATGTCTATGGTGTCTTCTTTCTCTTGGGTCAAAATCTCTACCATGTCTTCCATGACGATCTTCATCTCCATGATAATCAAGACCATCTTCACTAAATTGTTTTTCAAGCCCTTCAGTAATTCGATTTAAATATCCACTTAATATTTCTTGTTCCTCTTCATTTAAACAATTAAATAATTTTTCAAAACTATTTTGATGTTCGGTTACCTTAGCTCCTTCATCTGTCAGCTTTATGTTCATAACACGACGATCTGCTTCTGAAGGTGTTCTAGTGATATATCCCGCGCGTTCAAGCTTCATCAGTAGTTCTCCCAAAGACTGCGGACGCATATCTAATAAGAATACTAGGTCTTTTTGACTAATTTCAGGCTGCATTTTTAAAAGTGCTAAAATTCTTCCTTGACCTCGGTGTGGATCACCCATTGGGCCGTGTACCCTGTGATTATGTTGATGATATCTGTGTAATAACCATTCAACGCGAGCAAATTGCCCAAATAAATTTAAAGTTTTCTTGTTCATAATTATTTCCTCCTCTTGGTACCGAATTAAAATTCAAAGGTACCTTATAATTAATTATTATACAGGTACCTTTCTAATTTGTCAAGGAAATTTTTAAATAAATATAAATCTACTTTATTTATGCTCATCTTTAATAATTTACAAATGTATACACAAAAAAATGACCTGTTTTTCAAGGTCATTTTATTATATAATTATTAATCTTCTTTTTTCTTTAAAAATTGTGGTAAAATAAATCCAGATTCATTACTGAATAATTTTCCTTCTGTTTCTTCTTTTTTAACTGATTTAGCTTCTTCCTCTTCTTCTTTTTTGATATTATTAAATATCTCTCCAAGATTATCATAATTTTTATCTATAAAATCAGTTGCTACTATTGATATTTTTAATCCTTGAATAGTATCATCTAAAACTGTACCAAAAATCAGATTTGCATTTGCTTCCCCAGCTGTTTCTCTTATTAAACTTGAAATTTGTTGAACTTCATTAAGCCCTAAGTCATATCCACCAGTAATATTCAATAGAATTTTTCTTGCTCCTTCTATTGATTTTTCTAGTAATGGACTGTTTAGTGCCTGCTCTGTTGCTGCTCTTGCTCTATCTTCACCTTCAGATTCTCCGAATCCTAACATAGCTACTCCTGAATCTTTCATAGTAGCTTTAATATCAGCAAAGTCTAAGTTTACAAATCCTTGTTTTGTAATAAGTTCAGAGATACCTCTAACTCCTGCTTTTAATACATTATTAGCTTCCTTAAATGCATTCATCAATGTAATATTTAAATTTGGTAATTCAAATAATTTATCATTTGGTATAGCAATCATAGTATCTACATACTTTCTAAGATTTTCTATACCTGAATCTGCATTCTTTTTTCTTTGTGGCCCTTCAAAACCAAATGGTTTTGTAACAATAGCTACAGTTAATATTTCTAATTCCCTAGCAATTTCTGCTATTACTGGAGCAGCTCCTGTTCCTGTTCCTCCACCCATTCCAGCTGTTATAAATAACATATCAGTTTCTTCTAATACTTGTCTAATTTTTTCTCTTGATTCTAGAGCAGCTTCTCTTCCTCTATCTGGATCAGCTCCTGCACCCAGTCCTTTAGTAGCTCTATCTCCAAGATGTATTTTCATTCCTGCTTTTGAGTCTTCTAAATCCTGTGAGTCAGTATTCGCGGCTATGAATTCTACGCCATGAATTCCAGTTTCTATCATGTCATTTATTGCATTTCCACCAGCTCCACCTACGCCTATTACTTTTATAGTGGCTCTATTTAAGATCTCTTCCATCTTTTCCCTCCAAATTTGTCTGCGATAAATCTCTTTCTTTTAAATTAATGTCCTTAAACCTCAAATCTATATACTCAACTTTTTTATTTTCACTAATTAAGCTCTGATATAATTTAAAACAATTTTCATATTTTGTGTGATTAACCACTATTGATGTCTTAATCAATGTTCCATCATTTAATAAAATCTCATAATCACTTTTCACTTTTTTTATTTCTGAAATATTACTAAAAAAATTTTCATTTTTTATATTAGAAAGGACTTGTAGAATATCTTCTAAATCATCTTTATTTGCGGCATCTATTATAGGAAGATTTTTATTAGAAATCTCATCTATATAGGCAAATATCTCTCCTACGTCATTTATAACATAAAAATTGTTACCTTGTCTCAAATAAGAATATGGTTTACTTTCTTCAATTTTGACTACTAATTCGCTTGGATAAACTTTTTTTATTTCTATATTTTTTATCCTTACATCTTCTCCTAGATATTTTTCTAGTTTTTTAGTATTAAGATAAATAAGATTCTCTTTATTTTTTATATACAAAATTTTCTCAGTAATATCAGATTTTATGAGTTCGTTCTCACCTTCCACTCTTACATTTACTACTTTAAAAAAATCTTTACTAAAAAAAACAAATAAGCCTTTTATTAATATCGCCATTATTACTAGGAATACTAAAAATTTTAAAAATTTGAGCATTTAATCAACCTCATTATTGTTAAAAGAATTATACACTAATTTTTTATATTTTTCAAACTTGTTTTTTCATATCTTCTTTTTTAGTTAATTCTATTGGAATATTTGTCATTCAAATATTATCTTTTTTACTTACTTTATAATAATAATTTCTGTTTGAAGATCTATTCCATTTTTTTCTTTTATTGTTTTTTTCACATGTGCTATAACTCCCATTACATCTTCAAACTTTGCATCTCCTAAATTTACTATGAAGTTTGGATGTTTTGGTGATATCATAGCATTCCCCACTCTAAATTCTTTTAATCCCGCATCAGAAATTAGCTGAGCTGCAAAATTTTGATCTGGATTCTTAAATGTACTTCCTAAGTTTGGTAAATCAAGAGGATGTCTTTCTTCTCTTTTATTCTTTTTATCTTCAGAACACTCTTTATCAAACCCTTTATGAAACTTAAATAATACTTTTATTACTATCCATTTATGCTCTTTTATATCTGTTGTTCTATAATTATAATTTAGTTCTTCTTTTTTGTATTCCTTTATATTTCCATCTAAATCACATATTATTACTTTATCTATACAGTCAAATATTTCAGTTCCATAAGCTCCTCCATTCATATTTACTAAGCCGCCAACTGAACCAGGAATTCCTGCTATATTTTCTAGACCAGCATAATTATTCTCATCCATAAAATCTATTAGATCATCTAAATTAGTTCCTGCACCTATGGAAACAAGATCAAAATCATCATTTTTTTCCAAAATTTCCATTTTATTGAATTCTTTTAAAGAAATAAAACTTATATCTAAATCTCTATCATTTATTAATGTATTAGTTCCATTTCCTAATAGAAAAACTTTATCTCTTGTTTGTAACACTTTTGTTAGTTCATCTTCTTTTTCAATAAAAATCAATTCTTTGGCTCTTCCTCCAATTTTCATATTTGAATAATTTTTCATCTCTACATTGCTTAATATTTTCATTTTATTTCCCCTACTAATTTATTTTTTATGTCATTTGCGATCTTCGAAATACTACCTGCCCCCATAAATAAATAAACATTCTTATGGTTCCTATTTTCTTCCACTATTTGGACTATTTCTTGTTCATTATAAACTCTTGTGTTCTTTCCTATTAATTCAGCTAATTTTTCAGAGCTGACATTATATATATTTTCTTCTTCAGCACTATAGATTGGTAATAATAATATCTCATCTGCTTCTTTTAAACTCTTTGCAAAATCGTCCAAAAAGAAATTTGTTCTACTGTATCTATGTGGTTGAAAGATAGCTATTATTTTCCCATCCTCTATTTTTTTTGCTGCTGTTATAGTTGCTGTTATTTCTGTTGGATGATGTGCGTAGTCGTCAATTATTTTTACTACAGTATCATATATTACTTGATATCTTCTATTTGCACCTTTAAAGTTATATAAACTTTCTTTTACTTTATCCATATCACACGAAAATTCATGTGCTAAATAAATTACACCTAGTGAATTAGATATATTGTGTTCTCCTGGTATGCTCAACTTGAAACTACCTATATTTTCACCATTTTTTACTACTTCATAATGAGATTCTTTATTTTTATACTCTATATTTTTTGCATAAATATCTGCGCTCTCATCACTGATACTATACCATATTATATTTTTATTTTTCAAATTTAATTTTTTTATTTCTGGACAATCTTTATTTAAAATTACCATTTCACTTGTTTTTTCTATGAATTCTTCAAAAGATTTTTTTATATTATCATATGAGCCATGATTTTCCAAATGATCTGCTTCTACATTTGTCACTATAGAATATTTTGGAGTTAGATATAAAAAAGAATTATCACTCTCATCTGCCTCAGCTACAAAAAGCTTCCCATTTCCTACTCTGCTGTTACTATTTATCTCAGGAATTATTCCTCCAACTACAATACATGGATCTTTTTCTAATAATGCAACTCCAAGCATTGAACTTGTTGTTGTTTTTCCATGTGTTCCTGCTACAGCTATTCCATCTGAATTGTTCATTAGTAAGGCTAGTAATTCACCTCTTTTAATCATATTAATATTATTTTTTACTATATATTCGTATTCTGGATTAGTCTCTTTTATTGCACTTGAATAAATAAATAAATCTATATTTATTCCTTCTAAATTTTCTTTGTTTTGCCCTATAAATATTTTTACACCTAATTTTTGTAGTTGTTCTGAAATAGGTTTTATTGCGATATCTGATCCATATACTTCATATCCTTTAGTAGCCATTATTTTAGCTAAACCACTCATTCCTATTCCATTAATTCCACTGAAAAAAATTTTTTTTACTCCATCTAACATTTCTCCTCCAAATCTATATGTTTCACTATAGAACATACTGCGTTCCCTTTTTTTAACGATCTTAAATTTTCACTCATAAATTTTAGTATATCTGGATGCTTTATCTCCACTAGCGCCTCATCTACTGCTTCATTTACTTTTTTATTATCATAAATTCTTGTTCCATTGACAAAATCTAATACTTCTGCATTTTCTCTCTGACCAACAAAGTCATATGGAACTACAATTGATGGTTTTTCTAGTTGGATTAATTCAGAAACCGTAGAAGCTCCGGCTCTACATAATACCATATCAGCTGCACTCATTATATCAGCCGCATTCTCAAAATACGGAAGCACCACTGCATTTCCTAGATCACCTATTTTAGAAACAACATCTTCAAATAAATCTTTTCCTGTTCCCCAAAATAATTTTAAGTTTTTTTCTGCTAAAATTTTGTCCCATTTTTTTAGAATTGCATCATTTATATTTTTAGCCCCTAAACTTCCACCTATTACAAATAGTACTCTTTCATCGTCTTTTATCCCTAGTTTTTCTCGTTCTTTTTCTTTCACCTTATGATAAAACTCTTCTCTTAAAGGATTTCCAGTCACGATGAACTTTTCTCTATATTTATTTGGAACACTATTAACTGTATTTCTAAAAGCCAAAAATACCTTTTTAGATCCCTTATAAAACTTTTGATTAGCTAATCCCATAATACTATTTTGCTCTTGTAAATAGTATGGTATTCTCAAAAACTTAGCTGCTAAAATAACAGGAATCGAAATATAATTACCAAAACCAATAATTTTTGTTGCTTTCTCTTGTTTCAATATTTTTATTGATTTATATGTTCCTTTTATTAATTTAAAAATTGATGATACAGACTTCAAAGGAATTATATCAAGACCAATAAATCTGTAACCCTCTTTTGGAACTATTGTTTTTTCCATTCTATGTGATGTTCCTATAAATAAAACCTCTATATTCTTATCTTTTAACTTCTTAGCTATTGCTAATGCTGGATATATATGCCCGCCTGTACCACCAGTTGTAAGTATAATTTTCTCTTTTTTACTCATCTTCATTTACCTCATCATCTATATTATTAATTACATTAATTACTATACCCAGTGCTATCATTATAATTATAGTTGAACTTCCTCCATAACTTATCAAAGGGAGAGTAACCCCTGTAGAAGGAACAACGCCAGTAACTACAAACATATTAGCTAAAGCCTGTGTTGTAAATAACACCATTATACCAAATACTAAATATTTACCAAAATAATCTTTTGTCCTATTTATTGTTGATATCATTACTACTAACATAACAAAATAAATACCTATTAGGAAAAAACTTCCTAAAAAACCAAATTCTTCTGCATATGTTGAAAAAATATAATCTGTATGTCTTTCTGGAAGATAAAAATATTTCTGAAGACCATTTCCATAAAACCTGCCAATAAATCTTCCACTTCCAATTGCTATTAATGACTGTTTTGCTTGATAACCTATGTCTGCATTCCCGTTGTCAAATCCATTGAAATAGCTCAAGATCCTTTTTCTTCTATATTCAGAAGATAGAATCCCCATTATTGCTAAACCTGAAAATCCCATAAAAAATATCATTAGCTGCTCCATTTTTACTTCTGATATAAAAATCATTGAAAAACCTATTAAGAACAAAATTGCTGCTGAACTAAAAGATTTTTCTGCAAAAATCAAAACTACAAATAATAATAACGGTATAATAGAAGAAACCAGTATTTCTGTGCTTTTATATCTTTTTTCTTTATAATACTCTAATGCACCTGCTAAATAAACTATAAAAGTAATCTTTGCTACTTCAGAAGGCTGAATGATTATAGGTCCCAATTTTATCCATCTTCTTGCTCCATTTATATCAGTACCAATAAATAAAACTGCAATAAGTAAAGCTAATCCTCCTAAAAAGAATACACCTCTTATTTTTTTATAGCTTTTATAGTTTATCCTTGAAGTAATTATCATAAAGACTCCGCCTGCTGAAACCCATACTAATTGTCTTATTATGAAATAATAGTAATCTTTGTATTCATGCAGACCAGCAGTAAAACTTACACTAAACATCATTGCAATACCAATCACAAGAAGGATTAATATAGAAACGATAAATATAATTGCTAATGTCTTCTTCTCTTTCAATTAAATCTCTCCCATTATCTCATTTGTTAAATCTTTAAAAACATTTCCCCTGTCTTCAAAATTTTTAAATTGATCAAAACTAGAGGTCGCCGGAGAAAAAAGAATTATTTGCTCTTTTGAAAAATTCAAACTACTTCTCATATCTAATAATACATTTTCTAGAGTTTTCAAATTTTTATATTGGAAAAAATTTAAGTTTATCAATTCTTTTTCAATTATATCTGATGTTTCACCTATCAAATAAACAAACTCTACTTTTTCCACTATTTTTTCAACCAAATCCTTATTAGAGCCTTTTTTATCATAGCCACCACATATTAGTACCGTAGGGCTTTGAAATGCTTCTATTGCCTTAATTGTAGACTCTACGTTCGTTCCTTTTGAATCATTCACAAATGTTGTTTTTTCCTTTGTAAAAAAATTCTCTAATCTGTGTTCCAAAGGAGCTGTTGATGATAAAAATTCTTTTATCACTTTTATGTCTATTTTTAAAATTATTCCAACTGATATAATAAATAAAATATTTTCTAAATTATGCTTTCCTTTTAATGATACCTCTGATTCTTTTAAAATAAATTTTACTTCATCGTTTATTTTTGCATAAATACTTCCATTTTCAGAAAAAACATCAGCTTTTTTATGAATACTTAAAAATTTCTTTTGTCCTTTTATTTTCTCAGCTATTTCATTTTCAGAAGATATTCTGATTATCTCTTTATCTTCTAAATTTATTAAAGCAAAATCTTCACTTGTTTGATGATTAAATATATTAAATTTTGTTATATAATAGTCTTCTAATGATGTATACCTTGTGAGATGATCAGGAGTTAAGTTAATAATTCCTGCTATATACGAATGAACTTCTGGATTATTTTCTAATTGATAACTGCTTAATTCTAATACTACATAATCTAGTTTCTTTTCATCTACAACCAATTTTGCAAATGAAAATCCAGCATTTCCTGCTAAAGCAACTTCAAATCCTGATTTTTTCAATAATTCATATATTTTTGTTGCTGTTGTTGTCTTTCCATTTGTTCCAGTTATTGATATTATTTTAATTTCTTTATCTAAATATCTATAAGCTAAATCTATTTCAGATATTACTTTTATATTTTTTTCTTCCGCTATTTTTAAAAGTTCAACTTCCCAGGGTATACCAGGGCTTTTTATAATAAATTCTATTTCTTCATTGTTTATTATATTTATTCCTTCATCACTGCTTATTCCAGTTTTATCATCCACCAAAAAAACATTAAAGCCTTTTTTTTCCAAAAGCTCTTTTGCTCCTTGTCCACTTAAACCAGCACCAAAAACTATTGCATTTTTCATTTTAAATCATTCCCTACTATCTCAATTTTAGAATCAAAAAAGTTAACAATGACATAAGAATAGAGATTATCCAAAATCTTATTGTAACTTTTGTTTCTGGAATTCCTAATAATTCAAAATGATGATGAATTGGAGCCATTCTAAATACACGTCTTCCAAACTTTTTATAATGCCATACTTGGATCATTACCGAAAGTGCCTCTACTATAAAGATAAATCCAGTTACAGGTAATAAAAGTTCTTGTTTTATAAAGATAACTACAATTGCTAAAAGTCCACCTAAAGTCAGTGATCCTGTATCTCCCATAAAAACTTGTGCTGGATAAAAATTATACCATAAGAAACCAATAGAAGCTCCTATTATGGCTACTAAAAACACTACCATTTCTCCAGAATCCACTACATAATTTAAATTCAAATATTTTGCATATTCTATATGACCTGTTAGATATGTTATTATAGCTAATGTAAAACACACTATTATTATTGGTCCAGTTACTAATCCATCCAAACCATCTGTTAAGTTAACAGCATTAGATGACCCTATTATAACCACAGCCATAAATACAAAAAATAAAACTGGGGTAATGTAAAAATAAGAGTTTTTCAATATTGGATTCACTATAGAAAAATCAATTCTTGGATTAATTAATCCATACTTCCAAATAAAAACAAAAGTTATTACTGTAATAATTAGCTGCCCAATTATCTTTTTCTTGCTAGATAATCCATTTTTATGTTTTGTTAATTTTAAATAATCGTCATAAAATCCAATTAAACTAAATAATATTGTTATGAAAAATAAAAAAACAATAAACTTATTAGAAAAGTTCCCACATATTGCTGTTGCAAATAATATACCACCGATTATTAAAAGTCCTCCCATTGTTGGAGTTCCTGATTTAGAAAAATGTGATTGAGGTCCTTCTTCTCTGACTGTATCACCATATTTTTTCTTTTTTAACCAAGCTATGAAGGGTTTCCCTAGTACTAATACAAATATTAATGCCAGAAAAAAAGCTATTGAAGCCCTAATTGTAATTGATTTGAATATTCTTAAAATTCCAAAGTTTTCTAAAAATAATTGTTGTAATAAATATAACATTTTCTAATTCCCTTCTATTATTTCTTCTAGTTTCATTCCCCTTGAACCTTTAAGTAAGACAACCAATTTCTTAACATTATAATCTCTTAGTTTATCTTTTATTTCCATTTTGTTCTCATAATGAAATGTATTTAAATCTTTTATTTTTTCATATAAACTTTTCATCAAAGGGCCATACAATAATATTTCATCTTGTTTTGTATTTCGGAGTAATTTTTCTAAGTCTTCATGAAACTCAAATTTTTTCTCTCCTAATTCCAGCATGTCTCCTAAGACAACTATCTTGTATCTATCATTATAAATTTCTGAAAATGTTAAAATGGCTTTTTCCATTGACAGTGGACTGGCATTATAAGCGTCATTTATATAAATGATATTTTCAAATTCTATTTTTTGAAATCTCATATCTGTCAGTTTTATATTCTTTATCTCATTTGATAATTCTTCTTCACCTATTCCAAATTCTTTGCATAAAGCCAAACCAAATAGTAAATTTAATATATTATGCTCTCCAATAAGGTTTGTTGTCAACTTTGCTTTATCATTTAATATAAAAGTAGTACCTTCTCCACTTAAATCTATATTTTTAGCATAATAATCAGCCTTATCATTTATAATAGAAATTTTAACTCCATCTAATTTTTGTAAATATTGATCATCATAATTAATAAATAATTTATCTTTTACATGAGGCACTATTTCACTTTTTGCCTTAAAAACATTTTCTCTTGTTTTTAAAAACTCTAAATGAGAGTCTCCAATATTTGTAATTATTCCATAGTCAGGTTTTGAAATTTCTGCTAGCAGATCAATCTCTCCTAGATCACTCATCCCCATCTCTAAAACTATAAAATCATCATTTTTTTCGGCTCTCAATAAAGAAATAGGCAATCCAATATGATTATTTAAATTACCTTCTGTTTTTTTTCCTATATATTTAGTTGATAATAATTGATATATGATATCTTTTACTGTTGTCTTTCCATTACTCCCAGTAATACCAATTACTTTTAATCTTAAATTTTTCCGCCAATTTCTTGCAAATTGCTGTAGAAATTCAACACTATCTTCTACCAAGAAAGCTTTGTCGTAATCTATCTTTTTAGTTTCATCATCATAAATAACATATGCACCATTTTCAGCGGCTTCTTTGATATAATTGTTTCCACCTCTAATAGCAATGAAAACATCATTTTCTAATAATTCTTTTGAATTTATTAAAACATTATTTATACACATATTATCTAAAGAATTTTTTATCCCAAATTCTTCAATCGTTTTTTTAAAAATACTGCTCTTTTCCATAATATAATAACTCCATTTTTAGCGCGTAATTAAATAATTATATCACTTAATATTCAAATTATCAATAAAAAATATCCATTTTGTGAAAAGTTAAAAAAATAAAAATTTGACTATTTCAAAAAACTAGAAAATAATTTATTTACATAAAAAAACTATATTTTCTATTACTTCTTTAATAGTCAAATTTAATGATAATAGATTAAAATATCTAACCTATAAATCTATACTTTTTATTTTAATTTTTTTGCAAATTCTAACAAATTATCAAATTCTAAAAACTCAAATGTTAGTTTTTTTAGATCTGCTTCTCTTCCATGTCCTGTTTTTAAAAATACTGGTTTCATCCCTAACTTATTTGCTGGGATCAAGTCTGAGGCCTTATCTCCTACCATATAAGAACTTTTTACATCTATGTCTAGTTCTTCTATGGCTTTTTCAAACAAAAGAGTTCCTGGCTTCCTACAGTCGCATTCTACTTTATATTTCCCTTGTCCATCAACATGATGTGGACAATAGTATGTTTTTTCAATTATAATATCCTTTTTAGCTAAATCATCTCTTAAAAACTCCGTTAATTTTAAAAATTCCTCTTCTGTGTAATATCCACGTCCTATTCCAGATTGATTAGTTATTATTGCTAATTTATATCCTTTTTCTTTAAAGATTTCTAGTGCTTCCAGAACACCAAACTCATATTCAAAGTCCTCTATCTTATAAAGATAATCTTTTTCTATATTAATAGTTCCATCTCTATCCAGTAAAATATACTTTTCCATTTTTTAAACTCCTCATTTTATAATTTTAATTATTTTCTGTATAATATTTATACTCTATAACTTCATTTTTTTTATCACTTTTTATTTGTATCATTAGTAAAACATCACTTTCCTGTGTAGTTAGCTTACTCATATACATATCATTTCCACATTCATACTCTTTCGAAAAAAACATTTCATCTTTCTTATAAAATGTAAATATCTTTTCATATGAATTTCCTCTATCGTGCCAAAATTCCACTTCATCTTCTTTAAAAACCCATAATTTCTTATCTTCATAACTTAGCTTTTCATCTAAAGTAATTCTATCTAAAAAATAAATTTTATTGCCTTCTACATTTACGACAGTTCTTCCATCTCCCGCATAGTTCCAATTCATTTCAGATCTGGATAAACTAGATGATGTAAAAATCAGCCTATTTGTTTTTTTTAATAACTCAAATAAATTTTTCACTTTAAATCACCTCAAATTCAAGATTTTTATATCATTTTTTTCAAAATACTTCATAAAATATTACTATTAAATATTTTACTCACATTTATTTCTATATCTTAATTATATCAATAAAAACAAATTATGTTAACAAAAAATAATTTTATTAACACTATTTTTAATGTTTTTCAATTATTTTATAAAAATATAATCATTAAGTAAAAGGAAAGAGCAAATATTTAATGAATATGAAAGAAATGTAATACAAAAAACGAACTTAAGGTAGAAAATAATAAGAATATCGGAAAAAAACTTGTGAATAAAAGAAAGTCCTTAATGAAAGAAAAGAGGGAGAAAGAGATAAAAAGGTAATAACTAAAAAAACACCCTAAATGGATGAATAAAAATGGCGTCCCTGGTAGGACTCGAACCTACGACCCTTTGATTAACAGTCAAATGCTCTAACCAGCTGAG
>JAGOZX010000102.1 GCA_018058425.1 Sebaldella sp. | reverse complement strand
CTTCTGTATCTAATATAATAGTAAGTCCAATATTAATAGAAACTACAAGACTTTCAGAAGGAGCAATAAGTACTTCAAGAAGATTAGTTAATGGAAAAGCTGTATATGATATAAAACCACTAAATTGTAATGCTAAGTTTAATTACCAGATATTTGAATACTATTAAAGGAGTAAGAAATGGGAGATTGGGTTAAGAAAAATGTATTAATGAAATCAAAAATATTTACAATTCCAACAGAAACTCAATTTAAATTATCGGATTTTACAAGTGGTGTACCTTGGAGTAATCATGTAGTAGAAGCTGGAGTGACAAATATGGAGCAAGGATTTGATACATATAGTATAGAAACAGAAGTAGTAAGAACAGGTGATGACACTTACTATACTAGAATATGGAGACAGGGAGTAGCACTAAATTCAATGCCTAATGTTTATTCAATACCATACAATACATTTGGACAAGTTCATACTATTGTTAATGAATCCAATTTTGGAGGTATATCGGTAGCAATACAAGTCTATGACTGTATTCCACCACTGCAAGTTTATGTGGTAGTAAATAATGAATATATGATAATAAATCAATTATATAATTATACTAGTTTTAGCACTACTGCATTATTAAAAGTACCAGCTGTAGATAATTTTAACGGAACTGTACAAGTTCAGTTAATCCCTGTAAATGGTCAAGTGTATACAGCCACTAGGGCAGATATAACCTTCTTCAAATTCTATAAAACAAGAAATACAATAAATGGAACAACAAATGTAATGGCTTATGAGGTGTGATAATGGGAGATTGGGTAGCATTTAGACAAATGAAAAAATTTATATCAGGAACAATACAGAGTGGAACAATATTAGATTTAAGAAACTATACTAATGGAGTTCCATGGGAAAATGAAAAAGTATTTTTAAATATGTATTCCTACTTGCCTGATTTTAATAAGATGAAATACTATGCAGAGGCAATTCCACAGGGAAATAATAAATATCAAATTATATGTAGGTTGGTAGGATATGACTATACAACGGCTATAAGGGTTCCAGATATTAATGTAGACCCTAATGCTGAGTGGGTAACCCTGTATAACGGAGCGTTTTATGGAGTGAATTTCACCTATAATAATGAAGGGACGTTAGGTTCCGAAGGTCATAGAGCATATGCAAATGGGAATTTATTTTCAGAGCATAAAGGAAGTAGAGTAGAAAAAATAGCAGGATATCAAGCAACATACTTTAATGAAACTCAGCAAAATGGAGCAATAGTTTTGAATCAATTCGCTAAAAGTTATGGTGGAAAGTTAACTAATATTGTTATATTCACAAAACCAGCGGAATTTAAAGAGCTGTTAGTGAATTTTGTAGCAGTAGAGGGCGATTATTAGAAGGGAGGAAAAATGAGTATAAAAGATGAAATAAATAAGGGATTTACTGTAGGAGATGTAACAACAACTAAATATGATGATGAAGCTATAATAAAACTAGAAGACTTTTACGGTTTAGATGAACTAAATAGAAAAAAAGTATTGCAACTTGCTGGACTTACAGATATTGAATTTGCTAAGAGAGATTTAAGGCTAGATGAAATAGAAGGAAATATAGAATCAGGTGGGTCATCTTCGACAGGTGGATTGACACAATATGGAGCTCCTAGCGAGGCTAATAAGCTTTTATGTGTTTATTCTAAAGTAATAGGTAAAAGTATCGTAGATGGTATGGGGATTGTCACAATGGATAAATACAATGCTTTATCAACAAGTGATAAGTCAAATCTCAATATTAGTATTCAAGAATTTGGGATAACTACTCCTATAACAGTTGAAAAGATAGAAACTTTTCTTACTGGAAATCCAACAGGGATTGGTTATAAAGACTTATCGTATATATACAAACACTTTACAACTGATTATGAAATTGAAGATATAAACTTAGAACTAGATTATTACTATAGTTCTTCAAATGATGTTTATAAATTTGATAGATCAGAGTATTTAAAGGTGTTGATACCTAAATTACATATATATAAAGACAAAGTAACTAGTCAATTTAGGGTTTATGAAAAAGAAATTTTAGGAACTTGGGAGAAAACGAGAGGGCTAGAAAGTCCAGCGTTTTTTGGACAAGAATACCCATTACAATTAAGTCATAAAGTACTAGAAAATGGTGATTATGAAATATATTTTTATATTTTAAAAAATGCATATGAGAACTATTATATAAAAACTAACAAAACGGCTACTTTGATTGGGAATACAGGATTAATTGGTAGATGTGCATTGCGACCTCTTATTGCATATAATTTTACAGGAATAACATATAACAAAAATAATATAAATACACCTTGTAACTTAGGTTATTATCTGAGTGCTATTCCCATTGCTGATATTCAATATATAAATGTTACTAATGAAGTCTCAACACAAGTAAGTCGTGTAAAAGTTGATATGACACTATTAAATGACAAGACATTTACAGCTACAGCTACAACAGACTTAAAGGTAATATTATTTACTAATTTAGCGTGGGGTCTAATAGCTAATGAGTTTAGCAATATGGAAGTGAATTTGACTTCTGGTGATGATTCATTCCCAATTTTAATCACAAGAAGCATGATTTCAATAACTGTGAAAAAAGGAACATCTATAACATTAAGAAAATCAGTTCAATATTCAGCTGTAGCTAAAACAATAACAGCTTTTTAGAGAGAGGGGGATAATATGAAAAAAGAATATATTGTAAATTTAGAGTTATATGGAAGCACCATTCACACAGATATTCTATATGTTCAAGGAGATTCAGAAGTATATCCACTAGAAATTAACTTATACAAAAACAAACAACATTTTGATTTAACAGGGAAAACAGCGACTATTACTTTCATTAAGATGTCAGGAGCTGTGGTGGTGGGAGAATGTGAGGTTAAAAATGATACTTTAATATATGACTTCATAGGAAACGAAATAAACGAAGAAGGAAAAGTCAGAGCTTTAGTACAAATCTATGAAGGTAATAAGAGACTAAGCTTTCAAGAATTTATTTTCTTTGTAAAAGCTATAAAAGATACAAATGAATCAATAAAGGCAACAGATGAATTTAATGTTTTAACAGATTTAATAGATAAAGTAACTAATACAAATGCTTTAAATGGCTTTGAAATAGAGCTTGAAGACTAAAAAAAATATAGGAGATGATGATAATGGCAATAAAAAAAGGAAGAATGAAAAATAAATTAGCAAATGGAACTTATGATACAGTACATTTGGAAACAAGTGGGGAACAGGTAATTTTAAAAAATGGAACAACAGTTCAAGACTATGTGGATAATAATGTAGGTGGAGGAACAACAGGAGCCACAGTAGTAATAGATATTGCAGCAAGAGATTTATTAACACCAACATCTGGGCAGATAGTTTATGTAAAAGATGCCACAGGAGATAGTACAGTATCAAATGGTGGAGCTTCATATATTTATGATGGGACCAATTGGATAAAAATATCGGAATTTGAAAGTTTAGATTTAGTACTAGATTGGGCAAATATTCAAAACAAACCAGAGATTCCAAGTATAAAGGTATCGACAACAGAACCTACAGGACAAAAAGAAGGAGATATCTGGATAGAGGAAACAGTATAGGAGGCAGTAGAATGGCTAAAGTAAGAATGAAAGAGAAAACGGATGCAGGACATAAAATACTGCATCCAGAAACACTAGCGTTAAATGTAATAACAGGAACAGGGAATGTGCAAAATGATATTACCAATTTGATGAATGAAGTAGGAAAGTTAGGAAATCAAATTATAGAAGTTAAATTTAAAATAGAAAAAGAAACAATTGAAGAAGAGGATTTACCAATATTGAATATGTATGATTTTGATGGTAATAAAATTACATATGATAAAACAAAGAAATATTATGGAAAATTAGTTTCAAGAGATTCTTTTGATTTTCAAGGAGCAGAAACTAGAATATTCTTTAATAATGATTATTACTATATAGATGTAAAATCCTTAGGTACAAATGGTGTATCAACAACATCTACAATAGCTTCTGAATCTTTTAGTAAGAATCAAATTATTACATTAGAATATCTTAAATCAACTGATTCAATAATAGCGTCACCAGACTCTTTTAACCCATTTAATGTCAATGTAGGTACTAACGCTTTAGGAGTTTTTACCAGAGGACAAATAGCAACTACATTAGATGATTATACTTACAATCATAGTAGAGTTCCTTATATATTTAATGCAGTTAATACATATAGTAATGATTTCTTATTATCTAACTTACTGTCACAATGGAATAAAAATGGTTTTTGCTTGATTAAAAACTTAAAATTTACTAATTATGATTTTGCAGGAGCAAGTGGAAATATTTATGGAACCATGTTTTTTAAACTCAGAAGAGCAAGTGCAGATATTCCTTTAGAAAGCTATAGACTGAATGTGAGAATAGAATTTAGTCCTGCAATGAACAATGTTAAAAGTATTGAGAGAGATTTTAGGTTAACTAAAAATGCAACAACAGGAGCATTTACAATATTAACTTCTGAGATATTTTATGATGAGAATCAGTGGACATTTAATATAGATACTTATTATGCCCCAATAAATAATCTCATAGGGACATACCCAATTAGTGGTTGGATAGACTGGGTTGATATAGATACTAAGGCAACAAATCTAGTGATAGTTTTAGAACATGTAGGGAATTTAATAGCTACTTTTGATGTTTCCTTGAGAGTATTAAAAATAGCTAATGATTATCAGTATAACTTAAATGCTGGAACAACATGGAATGTAATAAGGCTACATAATAATAAGATACAAATAAGTTCACCAACGAATGGTGCAGGTGAAAGTGTTGTAAAATTAATCAATGCATTTTTTTATAAATAAGATAAGGAGAATTGAAATGGAAGATATAAAAGACCTAGTAGGTCAAACTGTAAAGGGTGTAAATGGAGAAGATAGAAGAATAGTATCAGCAAGATATGTTGGAGCTACAGTAGAATTGAAAACAGAGGAGGTTGGGAAGATGAATAAATTTAGTCAAAGAAGTTTAAGTAGTTTAAAAGGAATACACCCTGATTTAGTAAAAGTAATGACTGAGTCAGTTAAATATTCACCAATAGATTTTACAATAACAGATGGGCTAAGAACGACAGCACAGCAACAGGCTTTATATGCAAAAGGAAGAACAGTTCCAGGAACAAGAGTAACTAATGCAGATGGAATAAGAAGTAAATCTAATCATCAAGCAAAATCAGATGGTTACGGATATGCAGTAGACTTATATGCCTATCATAGTGGAAAAGTACAAGTAAATGATGATAAGAGTTTAAAAACAATAGCTGCGCATATAAAGTCAGTAGCGAGTAAATTAGGAATAAAAATTGAATGGGGCGGAAATTGGAAAAGTATTATAGATTATCCGCACTTTGAACTAAAAAAATAAAAATTAGGAGAGTGAAAGATATGAAAGAATTAGCAATAAGATTATTTATAGTAGGTAAAATCAATGAATGGATCAGAAAAAGAATTTTAGAAGAAGAAATTGTAAGAAAAACAGCTAAAGGGATAGATAAATTACAAAACATTTTAAATGATAAAGTATGGGAAAATATAGCAGTTTTTATTCAAAATGCTAAAGAAAAAGATAATAAATTTATACCTAATTTTGTAGAAGCTTTTACAGAAGATATATTTGAATCTGTGTTTAATGAGATTAGAAAAAGTTTAGAGTTAAGAGAGCTGTTAGAAAACATATTAAAAGAAGAAAAGGAAGTCATAAACATTTAAAGGAGTTTATACATGAAAAACTTAGATACTGTAGATGTAGAAAAGCTTGAGAAATTAAGTTTCTTGGTCAATAATCATGGTTTAGCAGTTGTTTTGGTATTATTAATATCAATAACTGCTATTCCAGCATTAATTATCTTACTCTACAGAAATTTAACAGAACTAAAGAAAAATCAATACGCTACTATAAAAATATTAGAAAAGATGATGTTAAGTTACAAGTGGGACGATGAGACATTTAAGTCATTTGCTAGATATGCTGCGATAGATATTAGATGGAATGTCCAAAATTACATAATAACCAAAATTAAGACAAATCATATAAAAGAGAATTTTGAGCTATTTATAAAGACAGCAATACAAAGTGAAGCACAGACAGAGATAGATAAGCATATAAATGAATTTAAGACTACCAACAATAATAAATTACAATTTAGAAATATAGTAGAAAAAGAAATTATTAATGCGAATAAGATAATATTTTCAACTTTTGAAGAACAGATAAAAAAAGATGAAATAATACATGAGAATCTTATTTATGCAGTTGATAAAGCAATGAATGAGTTTCAAAGTGATGTAATGACAGTTATAAATAAGTTATTTTAGAACCTGAGTGATTTGGGTTCTTTTTTAATTATATAACAAAAACCTCCCAACATCGGAGACTTTTGTGGAGTGGGATTTTAAAAACGGTTAATTTAACTACAGCATTATTTTACCATACAAATTAAAAAAGTCAATACCTTTTATTTATATTTGTGTTATAATGTTGTAAATATTTTATAAGGGAGGTTTGTGTTAATATTTAGGTTGACATATTACTAGAAAGTGAGGGAGGTAATGGTAAGAAAAATACGTTCAAGAACCTTTAGAGCTAAGAGGAATGCAGATATGGCCAATTCTATAGATATTTTAGATTATTTAGAAAGTAAAATGTTTGAAGAAAGAGATTATAAGCATATAAATAAACAAAAAAATAAAGAAAA
The DNA here is from genome assembly GCA_018058425.1 of Sebaldella sp. Lineage (GTDB taxonomy): Bacteria > Fusobacteriota > Fusobacteriia > Fusobacteriales > Leptotrichiaceae > Sebaldella. Next base: position 4,148 of record JAGOZX010000102.1, on the reverse strand, counting down.
CATAGTTTTAAAAATTCCAAAAGTATTCTCTTTGATAACAAATATAGATGAGTCTTTAAAATTTCTAAAAGCTTTGATCACATTAAGGTATAATAGAACTTTCAAAAAAGTGATATTAGATTTCTCAATATGTGATGATATCTCAATGTGTGCCCTATTTTTATTTGATTATATATTTTTACTATTAACTGAAGAAGCTAGAATAAATAAAAGGTCTGGATACCATCTGTCTTATAAAAAATCCGATCAAAAAGAAATAAATACGTTGTTTTATAAAATGGGTCTTCAACTATTGATAGATTTTGACGAAGATAGATTAAGTGAAAAGTTAAATAACAATGATTTAAAAACAAAACAATTAAGAACAATAATCGGCTCTAAATCTGAAAACAAGGTGATAGAAAAACTTTTGAAATCAGGGAAAGTGGTAAGTATAATAACTTCCAGTACAGAAATTGTTGACTTTTTCAACGATTGTCTAAAGATGAAAGGGTATATGTTATCAGATGATGGCAAAAGAGAATTTTTAAAAATGGTGGGTGAGTGGCGAACAAATTGTGAAGAGCATTTAGAATCAGTTTGTGAATACTTCTGTACGGGTCATTTTAGAGATAGTGATAACAGTAGTGGGGTAGGGAATTTAGTTTTTTTAAATTTAGGTGAGACAATATACGAGGGCTTAAAGCTTAGCCCAAATACGAGTGATTTAATGTTGGAAAAACTAAAGAGGCTAAGTTTAAAACATACTTTTAATAAAAAATATGATGAGGAATCACTTTGGACTTTAGCGGCTATTCAACACAAAGTGAGTAGATTTTACAATAAAGAAATTGAACGGGGGCGAGGGATTACGCACATGCTAAAAAATTTTGATAATTTATCAGCTGATGACAAAGTATCGGGAATGGCGATAATTTCTGGAAATACCCAAATTTTATTTGATAAAGAGGCATTTTTGAGGTATAATAAAGAAGGGAAGATAGCATTCAACGAAGAAAACTCGTTAGAAAGTGTACCAGATTCTAAATATGTGAGGAAAATAAAATCTTTTTATCCAGGTACATTAATATCTATTAGATTTGTACTGCAAAAAAACTATTTAGAGAAACTAGTATAATTATATTAGAGAGGAGTAGTATGATGATGGAAATTAAATTAAAAGATTTTTTAAGCATAGGGAGTAATTACCTTTCTGGTCGAAGAGAGGGAGAATCTGTTTATAATAAATATAAAGATAAAGTTGATATAAAAACAGAGACTTTAGATGTGATAATTCCAGATAATTTAATAGGGATTAATATATCATTTTTTTTAGGAATGTTTGATAAGTTTATGAAGCAGTTGGGGAGAGAAGATAAAATTCGCGAAGTTGTAAATTTTAAAATTGAGGGAGATAGATATAAAAAGTATATAGAGAATGATATAGAAGAAGGTATTAAAGAAATACTAGATGATAAAGATATAGAAGAGAGTTTAAAATGAACAACACTATTAACTGGTCAGATATTATCCAATCTATAGGTGTGATTTTGAGTATAGCAGGGAGTACTTTTGTCTACGTAAGGACAGAAAGTAAAGCTAAGAAAGATAAAAGTGAAGAAGAAAAAGAAAAAATGTTAAAAAGAGTAATATTAGATGACATAAGATCGTATAAGAAAAAATTTGATGATTTGAAAGCGATTCAAGATAGGCAATTAGACATTGCAATTCTGAGAGAAGAAACCTATGTGAGATTTAATATTCTTAGAAGCGATTTAAAACTTTGTAAAATCTTTGATGAGAAGTATAGCACTGATTTATATAGTTTTCTGTTTAATATGGTTGCTGAGATGGAAACAGATGTTATGAATAAACATGCAGTTAATTTTTCTGAACACTACTATAGCTTGGTAAAAAAAGTTATTAATATATAAAAATTTTAAAATTACTATTTATAGCACTCTACATGGGTGCTTTTTAATGTAAATTTGTGCTTAGTTATAATAGTTAGAAAGTATAAAAAGGAAATTGAGAGGTTGTTCATTTTTATACGTAATTTAGATGAACAAAAATATTGAAAAACTAGTATTTTTATGATACCATTTAAAGGGCAAACTAAGAAAACTAAAAGATGTAGAATAGAAGTCAAAAAGTAATATTATAGAGTATAATCAAAAGATCTTTTAAGCAAAAGAAATATTGATAAACAACTAGGATAAAACTTTTAAGAGTTCTATTTTTTTGTAAAAAATAATAAAAAGGATAAATATATTAGGAGGGAAAATGAAAGAAAAATATTTAAGGAAATTGGTACGTAAAAATGTAGCTCTGGTAATACTACTTTTAATGCTTAATAATGTACTTTTAGGTGATCAGCTAATAAGAATGAAAAATGGAGAAACAGCTAGGATTACCAACGCTCCTAATGGTGTACCTATGATTGAGCTATCAAATCCAGGAAAAAGTGGGATTTCTGTAAATAATTTTGAAAATCTATCTGTCGACGAGAAAAATTTGATACTAAATAATATTTCCGCCCAGGACGGGTCAATATACCGAAGTGAACTTGGAGGTTTAATAACCCCAAACTCTAATTATGACGGAGCAGCAGCAAGAGCAGTACTAATTCGAGTAAGTAATGACCCATCAATAATCGGTGGATTTATTGAGGCTGCATCAGTTAGAAATATGGATATGATTTTTGCTAATGAGCGAGGAATAGTCTTAAATGGAGGCTTAGTAGGAAGATTTGGCAATGTAATGTTTACAACAGGAAGAGTATCAGATGATCTAATGTCAGTAATGGTACGTGATGGAAGAATAGAAATTGGAGCAAGTGGTTTTAACGCAAAAACAGCTCAAAATTTAGGAATACTTGCAAGGGAAATAAAAATAAATGGTCAGCTAAATAATGATAATGAAATTTCTTTAGTTGCAGGGGAATACGATTATGACACTGCTACTAAGAGTATCACTAAAAAAGGAAATAATCCAGGAGAAGTATTAATATCGGCTTCGGCTGTTGGGTCAATATATTCTAGACAAATTTACCTAGTGGCTGTAGGGTCAGATATTGGCGTAAAATCAGACGTTATAGGAGATAGGGTAAGTATTAATGCCGATGGAACGATTACAATAAATAAAGCACAAGGTACAAAGTCAATAGATGTGAAAGGAAAGAACTTTACTCAAGAAGGTTCAATGTATACAGAAGGTAACCTTACAATAGACGCAGAGAAAACTGTATTAAACGGAGCAGGAACTCAAGCCCAAAATATAAACATAAGTGGAAAGTTAGAGAATAATACGAATATTTATGCAGATAGTGACTTAATTGTAGGTAACGATACAATAAATAAAGGAAAAATAATAACAGAAAAATCGCTTACAATAAATGGAACGGTAGATTCAGATAACCTAATATATGCTAAAGATGAAGTTAAAATATCAGGAGACCTAAAAAATACAAATGAAGTACAGTCAGAAGAAAATATAAATATAGGTGGAAATACAACAAATACAGGAAAAATAATCACATCAAAAGACTTAGATATAAAAGGAAAACTAGATAATTCAGGAACAGCTTATGGTGAAAGCATAAAGGTAGGGAATGACCTTAATAATGCAGGTAATGTCCAAAGTACAGGAGAGCTAACTGTAAGTGGGAACACTAAAAATGATGGGAAAATACTTACAGAAAGTAATTTTAATACAAAAAATCTTGAAAATACAAATGAGATAATAGCTGGAAAAAATATAACTACAAATAGTATAGATAATAAAACAGGAGCAAAATTAAGTGTAGGAGAAAGCCTAACAGCAGATGGTAATGTAAATAATCAAGGAATCGTAAAAGTAACTGATGACTTCAATATATCAGGAGACTTACAGAATAATAATGAAATGGCTGTAGGAGGAAACTTAGATACTAAAGCTATTACAAATACAGGGAACTTGAAAACAGCAGGAAAGATAACAGGAAGAGGAGTATTTACAAACTCAGGAGAGATATTAACTTCAAATCTAGATATAGAAACTACAGGAGTTATTACAAATACAAATAAGATAAATGTAATAGAAAATTCTAAATTAAAAGCTTCAAGTATAAATAATGGAGGAATACTAACTTCTGAAAATATAGAATTATTGACACCAACATTAGTAAATAC
>JAGOZX010000153.1 GCA_018058425.1 Sebaldella sp. | reverse complement strand
TTCCCTTGGTTTTCTGTTTTTCCAAAACATTTTATCTTCCTCTCTTTAGTAATCTTTCAACATCTATTCCTTTTTTAGGCTGTTTATATATTGCATATCTCATTGCATCTATTATGTGATTAAAAGCATCCACAGGCTTATTTAGTGCTTTATTATCCTTTGTATCCCATATATAACTTGAAAATTCTGTTATAGTATTTACACACTTCGGATGGATGTATATCTTATATTGCTGTAATAACTGTATTCCGTGAAGTACGCTGTCTTTTCCTTTAACTGATGGTTTTATCCGTCTTATTCCGTATCTTTTTATTTCTTCTATACTTTTTTGTTCTGATGAATCTCCTATTATTTCCTCTTTTGCATATCCCATGTATTTAATCTGGTTTGCTATCTCGTCATTCAGCATTCCAGATTTATAGAATTCATCAAACACATATATTTCTTTATTTTTTTCATCTTCAAGATAACCTGTAAAAGCGGAAGGATCATTCGTATATCCGAAGTCAAGTCCGAATCTTGAAACTACTCCTTTTCTTTTAGATATTTCCCTGTAGTCAAATTCTTTCTCTTCCCAGTTTTCAAATATGAGACCTTCTGCTATTCCCCATTCTGCTTCACCTTCTACCCTGTATCTCTTCGGGTTGTCTCTTTTCATTTTTTCAAATACTTTTCTGTCATCATCATCGAGAAATTCATTTATTTTATAAGTTGTAGTAAGTGCCAGTATATCCTCATCTTCCACATCAAAAAATCTTGCTTTCAACCAGTGCTTTTCATTCCACGGGTTAAATGTGAAAGTAATTTGTTTCCAGAGATGTTCAGGTAATTTTCCTCTGATTGACAAATCAAGTTTATTAAAAGCATCTTCACTCATGAGTTCATAAGCTTCCTCAATCCATACCCAGCATAAGTAACCTTTTTCTACTGTGATTGATGTAAGCTTTAACGGATCATCCAAACCACGAAATAATATTTTCTGTCCCGTAGGTTTGTATACTAATTCAAGCGGACTTTTTGTGGATTTCCATAAATGACTGACTCCCAGTCTTTCAATAGCCCATAAAAGATCTGAATAGCAGCTGTCTCTTAGTGAATTAAAAACTTTTCTTATAACTAAGGTATTAGATTCTTTAAGTTTCATCATATTGTAAATTATCCACAGTGCTGTTGTTTTACTTTTCTTACTTCCTCTGCTTCCTTTTAATACTCTGTATCTTTTCTTGCTTTCCCAAAAAGTTTTATATCCTTTTCCTACTACCTGACTTAATTTGACCTGCATTGTTACTCCTCCAAGTCATTTGAAAAAGTTATATTAATATTTTTCTCTGCTTCTCTTTCTTCAATATTTTTTGCTTTTTCATATTCAAATCTTTCTCTTGCTAATTTAGAATTATCCATAAAACCATATAAATCCGCTATTAATTTTATTGCTGCATTAGCTGCTTTTAAATCCGTATCTTTTAATACATACTCTTCTGGAACCTGATAGGATATTTCATTTATTTGATTCTTCACAACATCTTTAAAACTTCCTTTTTCTATTACCCCAAGTATATTTGACCCTTTTACCTCCGTTCCATCTGTTAACTTACCTTCATAAGTTCTAACTGATACCGGAATAGTTTTCTTATCAAATTTACTTATCAGAAATATCTTATTCTGTGGTATTTCCCCTGTTGCTTTCTTCAATACCAGAAACAATTCTTCCAATAATTCATTTGCTGTGAAATTTATATCGGCCCTTTCCAGAATTATTTGCTTAATTCTTCTTACTATCTTTTTTATCTTTGGTTTATTCAATACCCGGTGTCCTTCAACTTCGCTCCAATAGCCCACTGCTAAACTTGCTGCTTTTACATTAAATTTATATGCAAAGTAATATGTAATAAACATTCTTTCTTTCTCAGTAAATACTTTATATGTTTTTTTTGCTTTCTCCTCGCTAATTACCTCATCTACTATATCTGTCACTAAATCTTCATCATGTAATAAACCAATTTCCATTTCAGTTGGTTGGTTGGTTCTTTTTTCAACCGTTTTTATTTTTGGTTGGTTGGAATTCTTTTTCTTTACCCATTTATATGTACTGGACCATGTTTTTATGGTTCCTGTCGGAACTGAGTATTGTTTTGATAATTTACTTATAGATTTTCCATTTTCATATTGTATTTTTATTTTTTGTATTAATGCTTCTTCATATTTAGCCATAACCTCTCACTATCTACCTCCATAAAAATAAATTTTAAACAAAAAAAGGACCTGATACGCATTGCTACGTATTAAGTCCTCTTGGGTCTCTTACAGATTAAAAATGTTCTCAATAACATTTAAGGTAATCCCTCTGCATAATATTTAATTTTATACTTAATTATACTATACTTTCTGATGGTTGTAAATACTTAGTCTTATCCAAACATTTAAATACTATCAATAAAACTAATATTAACTATTCAATATCTTCCCACAAACCAGTTACTACAGCTATCATTCCATCCAGATAGTGAGTAGTGATATGAAATTTTCTATAATTTAAGTTGTTGCTCTCTATATCCCACAAATCATCAGCCTTCTTCATTTCTAAACTTAATATTTCATCTTTATATATCACAGTATCTTTAAATTTTTTATCCAATAATACATATAATTTTGAGAATTCATCCAGTGATAAATTACTTATTTGCTCATTCCTACTTCCATTTTTTGTATTATTTATTTCAAATAATATCCTGTCTACCTCTTTTCCAAATTCTTCTTTTGAAACTGTGTAGACTTTATACTTTACTTTTATTTTTAAAATACTAGTATCTTCTGTTTCTTTAACATCAATTACATTATATTGATAATCTCTAAATACCCAAGAAGTATCATCCAGAAATTTACTATATTCATCAAGTTCAAATGAATTGCTTTCCATAACTCTTTGCAAGTCCCTATCCTCTAAATATTTTCGGGAATTTCCACTTTTTAACATTGCTATATACTTATCAAATACTCTTTTTGATTCATAATTATCTAAATTTTTACCATATCCAAAACTCATTAATAATATAAATAACACAAAAACTATTCTTCTCATTGTAACTTCCTTTACAAATTTTATTATATTATTTTCTTTACTGTAATTAATCTCCAATTTTTCGTTTAAGTGTAGCGACAATTGAACGGGTTCCACCGTCAGTAAAATTTATTGTTATCATACTCACTACTTCCCAACCTTCTGCTCCTAATCTATTTAATGCCGGTTGTATGTCTTTTACAGCTTGTGTTACAAAACTTGACTTCCCAAACTCTAAAACCTGATATTCAAATTTCTCCATATTTTTTCCTTTCTATTATAATTCAAACTCATATTCTGTGTATATTTTTTCATTTGTATATATTTCA
>JAGOZX010000101.1 GCA_018058425.1 Sebaldella sp. | reverse complement strand
TTAATATAAAAGGGAATACAGTTAATCAGGGAACTTTATACGGAAAAGATAATATCAGAATAGAAAAAAATCTCAATAATTCAGGAAGTATTCAGACTACAGGAGAATTAAAAGCTAAAGATACAGTGAATACAGGGAAGCTGGCAGCAGAAGGAAATATAAGTACAGATAATTTAGATAATAACGGAGAAATAATAACAAATAAAAAGCTTGCTACAAAAAATCTTGAGAATAAAGGTACAGGAAAGATAACAACAGGAGAAGGAATAGATACAGCAGGAAATGCAGTGAACCATGGACAAATAAATACAAATGGCAGTTTTATGATATCTTCTAATCTCATGAACTATAATGTAATTAATGTAGGAGGATTAGTAAATACAAAAGATTTAAAAAATGCAGGAACATTAAAAGTATCAGATAAAATAGTATCAAAAGGGTTTAGTTTTACAAATACAGGAGAAATAGTAACAGTAAATTTAGATGTGGACAGTACAAGTATCATAAATACAAATAAGATAACAGTAGTAGAGACATCAAAATTAAAAGGAAACAGCAATGTAAATAATCAGGGGACAATAGCTTCAAAGAATATAGAAATAACAACGCCGGTATTAACAAACAGCGGTCAGATATTAGCAGAAGAAGTGATAACAGCTAATAATACAAGCCTGACAAATACAGGGAAACTGGCATCAAATGGTAGTATAAACTTAAATAATACATCACTAGTAAATAGAAGTTCAATAGAATCAACAACAATAAATTTGCAGAATCTATTTTCTTATGATAATAATACAGGATTAATAAGAGGAAATAATATAACTTTGACAACAGCAGGAAATTTAATACTTGAAGGAAAGATACAGGGAATAGAAAATCTTCTGATATCAGGACTTGATATATCAAATAACGGGACTACAATAAGTTCGGGGTTACTACGAATATCAGGAAGAGATATAACGAATAACTTAACGATATCAGCAAGTAATGTAGAATTACTAGCATCGGGTAATATATTAAATAATTCTATGTTAGAGGGAGAAACAGGGAAACTATCAGGAAATAATATAGAAAACAAGGATTTGATAATATTTCTTGATAAACTGGATATAGAAGGAACAAAGCTGGTAAATAAGGAAGCTTCTATCTATAGTGATAATGAGCTGAATATATCGACAGGAGATGTAGATAATACAGCTGGAGAAATAGTAGGACAGAGTACGCTTAATATAACAGGGTTTAATCTTTTGGATAACACAAGAGGGATAATAGACAGCAGAGGAAATATCGTGTTAAGCGGAAATAAGCTTTTAAACAACGGTGAAGTATCAGGACAGTACAGACTTTACTGGAAGACGTGGGATGGACAGTATATCTATGAAGATACATGGAGAAATTTAAATGATGACTACATGGAACAAGGCGGGAAAATATTTGTAAAAGATGTATATAATCCTAAAACAGGTCAATATCTTTATACAGAGTATGATAATTGGGAATTTCCTACATTAAGTGACTGGGAATTTGGAACAAGTTTAATGGGGTGGAGCAATCTGTCAGATGTAATAAGAGATACAAATAATGATTTAACATATAAGTTATACTACAAAGCAACTGATATAAAGACATCAGATTTAGAAGGAGCAAGTCCCGGACATGAAAAAATATATGAAACAAAAGTACTGGAAGGAGCAGTAGATACAAGCAGGTTAGAGACTAAGGGAGGAAGAATATTATCAGGTGGAAATCTGACCCTTGATGTAAAAGAAATAGAGAATAAAAATTCAAAAATAAGTTCAGGTGGAACATTATTAATAACAAGTAAGGTAGAAAAGATAGAAAATACAACAGAAGCAATGACAGTAAAAGTTTATGACGGGAAAGAAAGATTTATATTTTCCTCAAAAACTCTATCATCGGGCGGAGATCATTCATTAACATTTCCAATAATGGGAATAAGCAGATCATTACTGGATAATGTAAGAGATTATAACATGGCAGACAGTGTATCGGTGATAGAAGGAAATAATGTAATAATAGAAGGAACACCATTAATAAATAACGGATACGACTATACTAATGTAAAGTCAGGAGCAGTAATAGACCCAAGTACAATAACATCAAAAGATGTAGATGTAGACCTTTATTACGATCCTGTAACAGTACATGTAGACAGAACAGTAGTAATAGATATAATAACAACAGGAACAATACCATTTAATCCGGGAGTATTTACAAGTTCACAAAGTAAGTTATTTTCAGAAAGTAAAGATCCGACATCAAAGTATTTAATGGAAACAAGATCACAATATATAGATTTATCAAGATTTTATGGAAGTGATTATTTCTTAAGCAGAATAGGATATAATGAATCAAAAGACTGGAATATGGCAAGAAGACTAGGGGATGCATATTATGAAACAAAATATATGAATAATCTCCTATTGGAAACACTGGGAACAAGATTTATAAACGGAAAAGCAGACACAGAGTTAATGAAAGAAATGCTCAATAATGCAGTGGCAATAAGCGGAGATTTACAGTTAACAATAGGAGTAGCCCTAACAGGAGATCAGATAGCAGCTTTAAAGAGTGATATAATCTGGTATGTGGAACAGGAAGTAAACGGAGAAAAGGTATTGGTACCACAGGTATATTTAAGTCAGGCAACATTGGAGAATATAAAGAGCCCTACAACAACAATATCAGCACAGGAAACTCTTGCAATAAACAGCAGTACGCTTGTAAATCAGGGGAGATTATCAGGGAATACAGTTTATGTGAACACAGATAATCTGATAAACAAGAGTGTAGGAGAATTAACAGCAGGAATAACAGGAACTAATATACAGATAGATGCAAAAAATGATATACTGAATATAGGAGCAGTAATATCAGCAAAAGAAGACTTAATGTTAACAGCAGGGGGAACAATAAGTAATATAACAACAGGAGTAGAAACAACAGAACATGACAGACTTGAAGGAAAAGAAAGAACCAGAATATACGATGATATTCAAAATGTGGGAGTAATAAGTTCCGGAAATATTACATATATTGAAGCAGACAATTATGTTTCAAGAGGAGCAGTAACAGAATCAGGAGGAACAACATATATAGAGGCTAATGATGTTAATATAAATACAATAGCTTTAAAAGATTATGAAAGAACAGAAGAAAATCATGGATATGATTTATACAGAATGACAGAGAAGTTAGGTTCAGAAGTAACCGGACTTGACAATGTAATAATAAATGCTTCAAATGATATAAATATAAAGGGAAGCACAGTAGCATCAGACGGGACAATACAGTTAACAGCAGAAAATAATATAAATATAGAGAATGATAAAAATACTATGTATACAGAATCAAAAAGAGAAAAGAACGGGACATTCTCGAGTTATTATAAGCTGGAAACAAACTATCAGGAAGAAGCAGTAGCAAGTACAATAGTAGGAAGCAATGTAATACTGGATTCAGGAAACAATGTAAATATAAAAGCATCAAATGTAATAGCAGTGAAGAATGATAATGCTGAAAGTACCGGGGGGAATATAATAGTAACAGCAGGAAATGATATAAATATTACAACAGATGATATGAATAATGAATATCATCTAAAAGAAAAGAGCAGCGGGTTTAGTTCAAGTTTTTCAATGAGTGGTGGCGGAGTATCAGCAGGAGTAAGTTATAGCAGCAATAGTCTTGAGAATACAAGAAACAGTACAACGGTGGCAACATCAAGTATAGTTTCTGAAGGAAGTACTTTATTATCAGCAGGAAATAAAGTGAGAACAGAAGCAATGCAGGCAAATGTTGGGGAAGACATGATTATCAGAGGAGTAAACGGAGTAGAATTACTTGATGCTCAGGAAGTATATAATGAAAAAGTAAAACAGGAAAGTAAAAGTGTAGGAATCACAGCAAGTTTAGGTTCAACAATAACAAGTTTTATAAGTTCAGCAGATGAAAAGTCACAAAATAATGGAAAATATGGATTTGGGAACAGATCAGAGCTTATAAATACATATGGCGACGGACTGGACTTATATAGAGAAGGAGTAAAGGCAGGAGCAGACTTATCACAGTTAGTAGTGGACGGGATGACGGGAAGCTATGGTTCATTAGGTGGATATGGAGTAACAGCAAATGTGACAGTAAGTGCTAGTAAAAGTAAATATGAATCTAATACAAGCGGGACAACTTCTGTAGCAGGAAATATAAATGTAGGTGGAAATCTTGTGATATCATCAGAAGGAGATGTAAAACTTGTAAATCAAAAAGTAAATGTTGGAGAAAACATTATAGTAGATGCTAAAAGCTTTGAGGCATCAGCAGGCAAAAATACTTATAATAATACAACAGATTCAAGTTCACAGGGAATGTCAGCCGGATATGATTTTACAGGAGGAACAGTAACAGGAGGAATAAACGGAAGTAAAGGAAACAGTAATTCATCATCAGTCTATTATGATAACACAGTAATAAATGCAGGCGGAACATTCCAGCTAACAACAAAAGAAGATGCAACATTCAAAGGAGCTAATGTAACAGCAGATAAGATAGACTTTGAAATAGGCGGAAATCTGAATGTAATATCATTACAGGATGAATATAAGCTGAATGGAGAAAATAAAGGCGGCGGAATAAATTATGGTCATACAGAACAGAGTGATGGGAAAAGTTATAACTCACCGTCAGGAAACTTAAGCTATGGAGAGAGTAAAGGGGATAGTAAGTGGGTAAATAATCAGACGAGTATAATAGCAGAAAACGGAGGAAGTATAAAGGTTGGGGAAACTTTAACTAATGTAGGATCTATAATAGGAAGTCTTAACGACAGTATGAAAATAGAAGCAAAAGAAGTGGTTGTAGAAAACTTAAAAGATCATGATAATGGAAAAGATTATAATGTAGGCTTGAGTGGAATTGACAGAAAAAATCCGGTGCCACAGACAGAATTACAATATGGAAGTCATGATAAGGAACAGGATACAAATGCAACTTTTGTTAATACAGTAGTGATAGAAAACGGTAAAGAAATAAATCTGGAAGAAAGAGGGATAAATACAGATATAGAGAAGTCACAGGTAATAACAAAGGATGACGTGGTTGAGCAGATAGATACAGTGTTACATACAGATTTATTAAATAAAGAGAAGCAAGAAGATTTACTTAATGATTTAAATACTATTGGAGAAAATTCTAAAGTAATAGCGGATTCAATAGGAACTAAATTAAATAATAATAAAAATGGAAGCTCTGATGCTGAAATCTGGGAATTAGAAAAACAAACATTAGCAAACATAACAAAGGCAACAGAGGAAGTTGTAAAAAATAAGGATAATTTAGTTATCACGAATGATGAAAGAAATGATTTAGATAAGTTAGCAGAAAAATATAATGATTATGGAGTAAATAAAATTGAAGTAGTATCTAATGATACAGTATTCAGAGATTCAGATGGAAATATAATAGAAGGGGCTCAGGCTGGTTATGATAAAAATACAGGAGTAATATACATAACAGAAGATGTAGCAGGGAGCTCTTTAGGAGAGTTTAATAGAGTAGTTGGAGAAGAAATAGGGGAATTATATGCACATAAAAATGGTTTAGCTACTGAAACAGGCGGAGCAGAGCAAATAGGTCAGATATTTGGGAAAGAGATGTCAAAAGGCAAAGATTCTGATTCTGAGTATACAGGAACAATTGTTGTTAATAATGATATAAAAGATGTAAAAGTAGATGGGACAGAGGTAATTACAGTAGCTGTTGTTGGAACAGTAGTAGTGGTTGCGGGAGTATCATATTATTTTTCGGATACAGAGGCAGCAAGACAATTTGGTGCAGCAGTTGAAGCTGAAATGGCCAAAAAAGTAGATTTTTTAAAAACTGTTGGAACAGCAGGAATAGTTGCAATGGCTACGGCTTATAAGTTAGCAAAACAAACTAAAAAGTCTGAAAAGGAAAAAGCAAGTAATACTCCGAGTTGGACACAGCAAAAACCACCTAAAAAAGGAGAAGATAAAAAAACATATTTAGATAGAATTATGAATGAAAAATACGGGCAAGGAAAATGGAAAAAGGGACCAGGAACAGAGTATAATAAGATAAAAAAAGCTCTTGACAGAGGAGGATTATGGCCAAAATCATTCTAATAGCAAAGGAGAGAGAAGTGGAAGTATATTTAATTGAGTACGTTAAAAAAGTTAATGGATTTTCTGATATGAAAATAATAGGGGTAGTTTCAAACAAAGAAAAGGCAGAAAAATTGATAACTGATTATAAGAAAAAAGAAGGATTTAAAAAAGATGAGAATGGATTTAGAATAAAAAAAATGAAAATAGATAAAAGTTATCATGAAAAAGGATTTAAATCTTGGTATGAGAAAGGAAGAGAATAAAAATGGTAGTGTATAGACTAACTCATATGTATAATGTTGGAAAAGACAAATATAATGAAGAGGTTAGAACAATTGGGTTATATTCTACAAAAAAGAAGGCTAGGGAGGCTATGAAAGCATATATGAAAAAAAAAGGATTCAAGTCCCATATAGATGGTTTTTGGATAGATAAATGGGAAGTAGATAAAGATTTTGAATGGAGAGATGGATTTGTATAAGTATATAGAGAGAGTTGACATAAAGTCAGCTCTTTTAATATACTGCTAAATTTGTAACACAATATTTAAAATAATTTTAAAATAATCCTTGAAAAAAATAAAATTTAAGGTATAATTAAATGTAGTTTTGTAATAATAAAATATATTAAAGGATGTTTTTAATGGAATATTCAAGAGAAGAAATAATAAAATTTTTTTATAAAACAAAAAGTAAATTGGGGAGAGTTCCTAAAGTAAAAGAATTCAAGTTGATAAGTCCGGTAAGAAGAAACTGGGGAAATTACAATGCTTTCCTTAAGGATATTGGAGAAAAAACTCTTAATGAAAGAACAAAAGAAAAGTATATTAATCAGGTGAAAAGCTTTGTTAAAAAGAATAAAAGAAAACCTGTGGCTATTGATTTTAGAGAGAATATATTTACAATAGCCAGAATATTCGGTTCCTGGAATAATTTATTACTGGAAGCAGGAATAAAGGATATAAGGACAGTGAACCGGTCAAACATGACAGATGATGAATTACTGGAATATTATATAAATCTCTGTAATAAAATAAAGAAATTAATAACAAGCAAAGAGCTTGATAGAAATCCGGAATATTTAAATAGTCATATATTCGGAAGCAAATTTGGCAGCTTCGGAGAATTTTTAAAAGTGGCCATGAATGATGAGAGATTAAAAGTTAAAGATAAAAAGTGTAAAGTACGTCCTGAAAAGTACACTCGGGAAGAATTAGCAAATCACATAAAACAGTATCTGGAAAATGAAACAATTATAACAATTCAAACATTTAAGCAATATCTAAAAGTAAATAAGTTAGCAAGTATTAATACATATAAGAATAGGTTTAGAACAGGGTCTTTTAAGGAATTGATGAAAGTGTAAAATTTTTTTATATAAATTAATCAAAAAGGGAGTGTGAGAAAATGTCTGAAAATATTGGAATATATACAATCAGAACAGACAGAACATCAAAGGATTTATTAATGAAAAGGTTAAAAGAAAAAGAAATATGCATGGGATGGGGTGGAGGAATAACTGATATTGATCTTGATGCAGGTAAGGAGACATTCAGGGAAAATATTGTTAAGGTTTATAAGGTTATTACTCCGAGAAGAATAGGAAATTTGGCAAGAGGCTTAACAGAAATAAAGGAAAATGATGTATTAATGATACCTAACTTACCAGAAGCCGGGAAGTTCATAGTTGGAGTTGCTGAAAAAGATCCTTACAGACATGATAAGGAAGATGACAGCCATTTAAATCACAGAATAAAGTTGAAAGAAATATACGGACTTGATTGGCAAATTAGATATGAAAAATGAAAAGGTAAGTGAGTGGTATGCAAAATTATGGGTAATGAGATTACCAATATACCCTAATTATCATCATCATGAGTGTATTCAGAATCTTTTGGAAGGTTTGAGAATCGGAAAAATAAAGGAATTAGAAATATCAGAATTAGAAGAATATTTAGAAAAATTACGTAAGAAATGTATAGAAGGAATGAAAGAAGAACTACTAAATGTAGCACCGCACATAGGTCCTTTATCTTTTGAAAGAATATGTGAAAGAATAGTAGAGTTTCATGGGTATGAAGTAAGTGAGAGAAATAAGTATGATGGTGAAGGTGGAGATGCAGATTTAATAGCTTCAAAAATAGACTTTTCTCCTTTTGAAAGGAAAGTTGAAAGAATATATATTCAAATAAAAAAATATTTAGGTAATACAGATAAGAGAGCATTAGAACAGATAGAGAAATTAGCTAAAATAAATGAAAATGATGCAAAATGTGTGATGTCACTTGGAGAATTTGATGAAGAGGCTGAAAAATATGCTGAAGAAAAAGAAATTATATTAATTCCGGGAAATGAGATTTGTAGAATGCTGCTGCAGGTGATTTCAAATTTTAAAAGTTAGAAGGGAGTTATGAATGAAAGATTCTAGAGTGGAATTAAGTGACAAAGAGTTGGAAGTGCTTCTTAAAGAATTTACTAGTTTTTTAGATCAGAAGCATACATCAGGGTATAAAACAACAAAAGGAGTGGGAAATCTTAAATACAATATATGTAACACTAACAGGTATGTTTATAAGGATTTCATAGTTCGTGGTGGAATTGGTCAGAGAAATTTGAGAAACGGAGACTTGGGGATGGTCTTTCTTTATGGGAAGAATACGATGAAAAATTTTCCAAATTGGATAACATGGATAAGTATAGATTGATTTATATAGAAAAGGGAACTTTCGAAGATATATTTGATATTGCTGAATCTATTAAAATTATTAACAAAATGTATCCGGGTGGAGAAGAAATAACAGAGCAGGATTTTATAGAATCAAATTCATTTTTAAAAACTGTTGAAAAAATAATATATTTTAAAAAAAAGGCAGTTTTTAATAAAGTAGAATTTGCTGAAAAAATTTCTTATAAAATACCTATTGAAAAAATTCCAAAGGAAGTAGAAGAAATAATTGAAATTGTTAAAAAAATTACAAGTATTTCAAATATAATAGTAGGGAAATAAAAGAGTATTAAACACTTTGAATTTTATATTGACAAATTGAGTCTAATTTGTTCTAATTAAAATAAAAATTATAATTGAAGGAGATAAAAATGGCGATAATAAGAGGAAAAACTTTATTTTTTACAACTTCACCAAGAACACCTGCTAAAATGATACCAGAAATCAAATTATTATGTGAAAATTTTCAAGGTGAAATATGGAATCCAGAAAATCAAATAAATTTTATGGAAATGTTGATAAAAGATGAAAGTTTTCAAGGGAACTCTTCATTAAAAGATAAGGCTCTTAGTGCAAGAGATAGGATAACGAGATCACCTAAAGCTCTTGGTTTTGTGGATTTGAAACCATATATACAATTGACAGAAGCAGGAGAAAAGTTTATTTATGGAACAAGAACTGGAGAGGTTTTGTTGAGACAATTATTAAAATTTCAACTTCCTTCTCCATATCATAAAAAAAATAAGAAAAATAATGTAAGATTTAATGTTAAGCCATATCTTGAAATAATAAGATTAATAAAAGAATTAAATGGTATTTCATTTGATGAATTAAAAATATTTGGGATGCAATTGACTGATTATAATTATTTTGAAAATATTGTTGAGAAAATCAAAAAATTTAGAATTGACAAAAAAAAATTAAAAAAAAGTTATAAACAGTATTTTTTAGAGTGTCAAAAAAGAGAGCTTCTAGAAATATATAAAACTGATATTTTAAATAAAAATCTTTTTATCAGAGAACAAAGAGAGCCAGCAACTTTAAAGAAATTCCTTAAAACTAAAACTGAGAATCTACGTGATTATACCGATGCATGTTTTCGTTGTTTAAGAACAACTGGCCTTTTTACAATATCATATAAGGAACGTAAATTATCAATAATGCATGATAAAATAGTAGAAGTTGATTTTATATTAAAAAATATTTCTCGTGATCCTGTTTATATTCATGATGAGCTTAACTATAAGAATTATTTGTTTAATTCAGGTGTGCCAACGTTATATACAGATAATAAAGATAACTTAATTGATACAATAATGAAAGCTGAAAATTATACTAAGGTGGAGATATCAAACTATTCTATTGATGAATTGAAAGATTTGAGAGATAACATTTATCAAAAAAATAGAGAAAAAGCAATTTCTAAAGAAGTAAAAAAATTAAAGTCTTACGATTTATATACCGAAGTTATAGATACTTATAATCAAATAAATTCTAAAGAACTTTATGATATGCCTTTAATACTTGAATGGAATACTTGGAGAGCTTTAACAATGTTGAATGGTGGCAAAATTACAGGAAATTTTATTCTCGATGATTTTGGAAAACCTATGTCTACAGCTCCAGGAAATATTGCTGATATAATATGTGATTATAAAGATTTCTCTTTGACTGTTGAAGTAACTATGCAGAGTGGTGTGAGACAGCATGAAACTGAAGGAGAACCTGTTGCTAGACATCTTGCGAAGTATAAGAAAGAAATTAATAGAGATGTATATTGTTTATTTATAACTCCGAAGTTAAATAATGCTACTATTGCACATTTTTTTGGATTACATAAAATAAATATAGACTACTATGGAGGGAATTCTATAATAGTTCCTTTAGAGTTAGATGTTTTTATGATGATGATTGAAAATTCTTATATAAAAGATAATGTTCCAGATTCAAACGATGTAAAAGAGATATTTTTAAAATCTGAATATTTAGCTAAAAAAGCACAAAATGAAAAAGAATGGTTTTTAAAATTACAAGCATATGCAAGGGAATGGCCTAAAAAACTAGAGCTGGAAGTGTAAAAAAAGTTGTGTAAACCTCTAGGAATTTAGTAAAATAAATAATCTGGAGGTGTTTTTTTATGAAAAAGATAAGAAGAGAAAACAAGCTGATTAAGGAATTAATAGATCAGTACGGGG
>JAGOZX010000100.1 GCA_018058425.1 Sebaldella sp. | reverse complement strand
AAGGTTCAAGCAACTACAGAGGAGATAAGCCAAGATTTGGTGGTTCGAATGATAGAAGAGGAAGCAGTGACAGACCGTCAAGAAGCTTTGGAGATAGAGACAGAAGAAGTGGTGAAGGTTCAGGAGAGAAAAGAGAAGGTTCAAGCAACTACAGAGGAGATAAGCCAAGATTTGGTGGTTCGAATGATAGAAGAGGAAGCAGTGACAGACCGTCAAGAAGCTTTGGAGATAGAGACAGAAGAAGTGGTGAAGGTTCAGGAGAAAGAAGAGAAGGTTCAAGCAGCTATAGAGGAGATAAGCCAAGATTTGGTGGTTCGAATGATAGAAGAGGAAGCAGTGACAGACCGTCAAGAAGCTTTGGAGATAGAGACAGAAGAAGTGGTGAAGGTTCAGGAGAAAGAAGAGAAGGTTCAAGCAATTATAGAGGAGATAAACCAAGATTTGGTGGTTCAAATGATAGAAGAGGAAGTAGTGATAGACCAGCAAGAAGCTTTGGAGATAGAGACAGAAGAAGCAGTGAAGGTTCAAGTAGCTACAGAGGGGACAAGCCAAGATTCGGTGGTTCGAATGATAGAAGAGGAAGCAACGACAGACCAGCAAGAGATTTTGGAGATAGAGATAATATAGAAAAAAGAGGCGCAACAAGTGATTATATAAGTGACAAGGATAGACCAGATTATAAGCCAAGAGAAAAAAGACATACACCAAGTGATAAAAGAGAGAAGGTAACTTTTGATCCATCTGCTGATAAACACAGAAAGGGGAGCAAATATTATGGAAAAAGAAAAAAAGACTGATAATTTAGGAAAAGGTGAAGATAAAGAAATAGAAAAATCCCAAGAGGAGCCAATGGAAGAAATAAAGGCTCCAGGTTGGGATGCCATAGATAATGAGTTAAATAAAATTTATCCAGATATTGAAGGTATACATTATGGAAACATCTCTCCATTTGGAGAAGAAAGACTAAAAGGAATAACAGTGTATGATGTAGATGGAGAAAATCCTCATTGGCACTTTATTACTTATGGACTGACAGAATTATATGAAAAAGAATTTGAAGATCCTAATAGAAGTGGATATGGATTTGAGTTAACTTTTAGATTAGCTAAAACTGATAATGATACAAAAGCTCCAAATTGGGCCTTAAATTTTTTAAATAATATTGCTAATTATATTTTTAAAACAGGAAATATTTTTAGTGAAGGTCATTATTTAAATACAAATGGACCCATTGAAGCAAATAGTAATACTAAAATGAAAGCAATAGTATTTTCATTAGATAATAAATTAAAGAGTGTTGTAGAAACTCCAAATGGAAAAATAAAATTTATACAGATGACAGGAATTACATTAGATGAGTTGGATGCAATGATAATATGGAATACAGGAAAAGTACTTAATTTATTGGAACTTCCTATGAATATTACTTATATGAATAGAGAGTCAAACTTAACTGAAAAAGTAAAGGACAAAATAGAATTAGGTATTGAAATGGAAGGTTCTAGTACAAGATTTTTATATGTGGATAAAGCTTACATGGAAAGGGAACAGAGAGAGATTTTATTTTTAGGAGCTTTATGTATTAATAATTTTAAAAAGTTATTAAAAGGTGTTGTGTTAAAATGGAATACACTTACTTTATATTCTGAGTATAAAATTAATTTTAATATTTCAATAGAAAATGAAGTTGTTATTGAAAATAATTCATATAATATTTATTTAACAGAGGAAACTATAAATGAAATAATGGAAAAAATAGAAGTTAAGTCTCAAGTAATAGTATTAGACACCTTTGAAGGTTTTGATATTGTAATTGAAAAGAGTTATGTTAAAGATAGATATGGAAATATTTTAGAAACAGTAGGATAGAAAATATTAATATATAAAAGGAGTGCAAATAGATGGAAACTAAAAGTTCAAAAATATTATATGAGAGATCAAAAAAGTCTATTCCAGGTGGAGTAAATAGTCCAGTAAGAGCTTTTAAATCAGTAGATATGGAGTATCCAATATTTATAAAAAAAGCAAAAGGAAGTAAACTTTATGATGAGGATAACAATGAATTTATAGATTGTATTGGTTCATGGGGACCTATGATATTAGGACATAATCATGAAAAGGTAGTGGAGGCTGTAAAAAAAGAAATAGAAAATGGAACTTCATTTGGGTTACCTACTAAAAAAGAGGTAGAACTTGCAGAATTGATTAAGGAGTGTTTTCCATCTATAGATAAAGTTAGACTTACTACTTCTGGAACAGAAGCAGGAATGGCAGCAGTGAGACTAGCTCGAGCATTTACTGGTAAAAATAAAATATTAAAATTTGAAGGCTGTTATCATGGACATTCTGATTCTCTAATGGTAAAAGCAGGATCAGGACTTTTAACATTTGGGCATCAGGATAGCAATGGTATAACAGAAGGAGTAATGAAAGATACAATAACACTTCCTTTTGGTAATATAGAAAAATTAAAAAAACTAATAAATGATGATAAAGATATAGCATGTATAATTGTGGAGCCTATTCCAGCTAATATGGGATTAATTGTTCCAGAAAAAGAATTTTTGAAATTTCTAAGAGATATATGTGATGAAAAAAATATAATTTTAATATTTGATGAAGTAATCAGTGGCTTTAGAGTATCTTTGGGAGGGGCTCAAGAATTATATAATATTTCTCCAGATCTAACAATTCTAGGTAAAATAATTGGAGGAGGTTATCCTGTGGGAGCTTTTGGTGGAAAAGAAGAAATCATGAATATGGTAGCTCCAATTGGAAATGTTTATCATGCAGGAACTTTATCTGGTAATCCAATTTCTGTTACTGCTGGATTTGAAACGATAAGTGCTATTAGAAAGACAGATGACTTTTATAAAGTTTTATCTGAGAGAGTTTCTAATCTTGTGAGTGAAATTCAGGATTTAATTAAAAAATATAATATACCAGCAACTATAAATCATGTAGGAAGTTTATACACAGTATTCTTTTCAGAGAAAAAAATAGAAAATTTAGAAGATGCTATGGAAACTAGTGATGAAATGTATAATATTTATTTTTCAACTATGTTAGATGAAGGGATAATTATTCCTCCTTCTAAATATGAAGCTCATTTTATTTCTTATAGTCATAATGAAAAGGACTTTGAGAAGATCTTAGTTGGAGTGGAAAAAGCTTTTAAGAAAATTGTGGGTTAAACTGGTAGAAACAGTGAGAAAAGCCCTGCAATCTGTCATCCTGAGAAACGCAGTGACGTAAGGATCTGAGGCATTTATAGCGTTTTAAATATAAAGTGATTATTTATAACTTCCTTTTACTTTTAGATAAATCTATAGCATAGATTGTCACGTCGCTTTGCTCCTCACAATGACAGCTTGGTGGGCTTCATACTGAATTGGAATTTATTATTTAGATAAATTTTAAACATAATTGTTATATTGCTTTACTTTTAATGTATTGAAGTAATAAAAAAGGAAGAAAAGCCCTGAAGGTTGTCATCCTGAGAAACGCAGTGACGTAAGGATCTGAGCCGTCTATAGCGTTTAAATATAAAGCGATTTATAAAAAAATCCCTTTATTTCAAATAATAAAAAGAATTTTAATAAAGAGGTAATAAGATGAAATTATTAAATGAAACTATTAAAGGTATAGAATGCCTAAATGAAGAAAATATGCAAAGAAAAGAAAGAGAATTAAATTCCTTATTAAAAACACCGAAAGGCTTAGGAAAGCTAGAGGACTTAGCAATTCAATTAGAAGGAATCAGCACAAATTATATACCTCATAAGAAAGTAGTCTTAGTTATGGCTGCTGATAATGGAGTGGAGGTCGAAGGAGTTAGTGCTTCTAAAAGAGTAATTACTCAATATGTAGTAGAAGCAATGTTAAATGGAAATTCTTCAATAAACTCTCTTGCTGAAACTTTTAATGCAGAAGTAAAAGTGGTGGATTTAGGTATAGATACTGATAAGGAAATGACAGGAATAATAAACAAAAAAATAATGAAAAATGGTACAGAAAATATAAGGCTCAAAGAAGCCATGACAAGAGAAGAAACTATTAGAGCGATAGAAGCTGGGATAGAGGTAACAGAAAAATTAATTAATGAAGGGTATAACTTATTTGCTTTGGGTGAAATGGGAATAGGAAATACTACCACAAGCAGCGCAGTCCTAAAAGTAATAACAGATATTTCTCTAGATGAAATAGTCGGAAAAGGAAGCGGCATAAATAATGAAACACTTACCCACAAAAAAAATGTGATAAGCGATTCAATAAAATTAAACAACCCAGATAAATTTGATCCAATTGATATAATTTCTAAAGTAGGTGGCTTAGACATAGCAGCTATGACAGGAGCATTTTTAGGATGTGCTAAAAATAGAATACCTGTGATTATCGATGGTCTAATTTCTGGAGTTTCAGCTATTCTTGCATATAACTTATCAAAACAATCAAAAAACTATATGATACCTTCTCATCTAAGTGCAGAACCAGGAATGAAATGGATAATGAAAGAGCTTAATTTAGAGCCAGTTTTTTTGATGAATATGAAATTAGGAGAAGGTAGTGGAGCTATTTTGATGTTTCCTTTTATTGAAGCCGCTTGTAATATAACTAAAGATGTGAGGTTATACCCAAATGTATGAAAAAGAAATTTTAAATATTTACTTTGTGAGACATGGAGAGACAAAGTGGAATATAGAAAATAAAATACAGGGGCAGCTAGATTCAGAGCTAACTGAAAAAGGTGTAGAAGATACAATCCTTTTAAAGAATAAACTTAAAGAAGTAAAGTTTAAATCAGTATATAGTAGTGAATTGGGAAGAGCATATAAAACTGCTGAAATACTTACAAAAGGTGAAGGTATAAAAATAGAAAAGTTAAAAGAACTAAATGAAAAGAACTTTGGAGATTGGCAAGGATTAGAAAAAAGAGAAATTTTCTTAAAATATCCTATACAAGCAGATAATTATTTTAATAACATTGAAAATTATAATAGTATTGAGATAAGTGCGGAAAGCTTAGTAGAAGCGTTAAATAGATTTATACAAGGAGTAAATAAAATAATTAATGCTAATAAAAGTGGCAATGTACTAGTCATATCTCATGGAACAATTCTAAAATTATTTTTTAATTACATTGATAAAAAAGAAATAAAAGACTTAAAAGAAAATGGTCTTATGGAGAATACAAGTTATAGAATACTTAAGTACCAATTGAAAAAATTAATAGGAAGGTGAAAGAAATGTTTAAAAGACACAGAAAACTTAGAATTAACCAAAATATGAGAAATTTAGTGAAAAATGTATATTTAGATGTTGATGATCTTATTTATCCATTATTTATAATAGAAGGAAGTGGAATTAGAGAAGAAATAAAGTCTATGCCTGGAATATTTAGATTTTCAATTGATACTTTAAAACAAGAATTAGATGAATTGAAATCTCTAGGAATAAAAACTCTATTATTATTTGGAATACCAAACCATAAAGACAGTGTGGCAACTGAAGCGTATAATGAACATGGAGTGATACAAGAAGCGGTTAGATTTATAAAAAAAGTATATCCTGATTTTTTAATAGTCACAGATGTGTGCGCTTGTGAATATACAGACCATGGGCATTGTGGGATTTTAGATGAACATGGATATGTGGTAAATGATAAGTCAATAAATCTTATGGCAGATATAGCTTTATCTCATGTTAAGGCTGGTGCTGATATAGTGGCGCCTTCTGATATGATGGATGGAAGAGTATCAAAAATAAGGGAAGTTCTTGATAGAGAAGGGTTTGTAAATACTCCAATTATCTCTTATTCTGTAAAATTTTCTTCTGCATTTTATGGTCCATTTAGAGATGCAGCAGATTCAACACCACAATTTGGAGATAGAAAGTCGTATCAGATGGATTACAGATCTGAGTTTGATATTTTAAGTGAAGTAGAAGAAGACTTGAAACAGGGAGCAGACATGATTATTGTTAAGCCAGCCTTAGCATACTTAGATATAATGGCAAAGGTTAAAAGAGAGTTTGATGTACCTATTGTTGCATATAACGTGAGTGGAGAGTATTCAATGGTAAAAGCAGCAGCTCAAAATGGCTGGATAGATGAGAAGTCAATAGTAATGGAAGAAATGTATGCTATGAAAAGAGCTGGAGCCAGTATTATCATGACTTATTTTGCAAAAGATGTAGCAAAGTGGCTTAAAGAAGGGAAATAAAAATGATATGGATAATAAGTGGAACTAAAGATTCTAGAGATATAGTCGAGAGGATTTTAGATTTTAAGAATGAAAAAATATTAGTAAGTACAGCTACTGAATATGGCGGTAAATTATTTAGAAATATGAATAATAATTTAATTGAAATAATAGACCAAAAGCTAGATATAGAAGAAATGAAGAAGATAATTATAGAAAAAAATATAAATTTAATAATAGATGCAAGCCATCCATATGCAGTAAATGTGAGCTCTAATGCAATAATAGTTTCAAAAGATTTGAATGTGAAATATTTTAGATTTGAGAGGAAAATGCTGAGTTATACAGGAGCAGAAAGATTCGATTCACTGAAAGAAATGGTTTCTTATCTTGTGAATAAGTATGAAAATAAAAATATACTGAGTACTTTGGGATCAAATAATCTTGGAGATATAAAAGAAATTTCTGAAAAGAATAGCTTATATATAAGAATTTTACCAACAACAGACTCTATTCAAAAAGCGGAAAAGTTAGGTTATCTTCCAAGTAAAATAATAGCTATTCAAGGTCCTGTGAGCAAGAGTCTAAATAAAGCAATGCTTAAAAGCTATAATATAGACTTTTTGATTACAAAAGAAAGCGGAGAAACTGGTGGAGAAATTGAAAAAGTGGAAGCATGTAAGGAATTAGGAGTGAAAATTTTGGTTTTAAAAAGACCTAAGATAGAATATTTAAATTGCTTTAATGATATAGAGGAATTAATGGGGAAAATATTTGGGAATTAAGAATCAAATATTTATCTATATAATATTTAGCAAAAGTAAAAACTTTGAAATATAAAAAGTACAAAAGATTTTCATTAGTTTTTTTTATATATTAATTGTATGATAATAAGATTGTTGCTATAATTGTTATTAA
The DNA here is from genome assembly GCA_018058425.1 of Sebaldella sp. Lineage (GTDB taxonomy): Bacteria > Fusobacteriota > Fusobacteriia > Fusobacteriales > Leptotrichiaceae > Sebaldella. Next base: position 4,060 of record JAGOZX010000100.1, on the reverse strand, counting down.
AAAAGTTATTTTACTAAAAATGTATAAGACAAATTTCTAATGGGAGCATAATTAAAAATATTATTAGTCAGTATGGAATAAACATTTTCATAAGCAAATGATATACTAATAAAAAGATAAGCAAAAACATATAAAGAGGGAGTACGATGTATACATGACATAAGATATTAAAGGATAAAATAGTTTAGTGTCTAACCTTTGTGCAAAGAATATTTGAAAAATAATGAATTAATACAATCATGAATTGTTGACATGTTTTCAAAAAAAAGATATAATTAACAGAGATTTTGTTTATAAATTAAGGGGTGGAGTTTTAAAAGATTTTTATAATATAATATTAATTCAAACAAAATATAAATTACAAATAATAAAAAGAGAGAGAGAAAGAAATGGAGAAGTTTAAAAATAAGAAACTATTGTTTCTTTTAGCATTGAATTCATTAGCGATATCAGGTGGAGTAGAAAAATATGACTTAGGAGCAAAATATGACAAGCTATATACCAATATGGTCAAAAACATAGGTACAGGAAAGTCAAACTCAGATAACTACAAGCTAATAGAAAAAGTATTAAATCAAAGAAATAAAGAGTTAAAAGATTTGTACATGCAATCGGACTATATAGTAAAACCTGAGTACCTAGAATGGCAGATATTCTTCACTGGATTTTATGAAAATAATCATAGTGGAACTGGAAATAGTGATGGAAAAGAAGTAATAAAACCATATGATAAGGAAGCTAAAACTGTAACTTTAGGAATGTATGTCCCTATAAGAGATATAGGAGAGTTTTCGGTCAATAAAATTAACGAATTAATTTTATCTGGAGTAGACGATATTAATCCGCAAACAGTTTCTGCAAGAGATGTCAATATTTTTAATATAATAAAACCAGAAATAAATATAGAGATTACACCACCAGTATTTAATATAACTCCTTTAACAGTAGGAGAAAAACAAATAAACTTAATTACAAGTTTAACAGCACCACAAGTACCTTTAAATGATATAAAGGTATTTAATTTGAAGTTAGCAACACAAAGCAGTCCACAAGTAACAGTGAGTACTGCTAATGAAAATTTTGCAACAGGATTTACACTAAGTTCATCATCTACAAATGATATTGGAGTGAAGGTAGAGAATTCTAAAAGAGTTTATGTATTTGGTGATTCATCAATAGAAAGACAAAATGCAAGTATGATGTCAGTATACAGTGGAGAAGGAGATAATGGAACAAGCACAAATAAAAATGCCACAATATCTCTAAAAGAATCGAATACTGTTGGACTTGCTATGTCACCAGATAATACAATAACAGGGGCTTTCAATAAAAGTCGTAACTGGTTAGCTGCAAATTATGGAACAATTACAGGTGAGCAAAAAACAGGTGGTGGAATATATACAAAGCAAATAGGTTTAGGATATATACCAACTGGTGCAAAGAATATTCAAGTAAGAATGAATAATTTTGGTACAATTACGATGAAATCACCTAATAGTGCAGGTTTCTTACTAATGCCAGACATTGATGCTGATTATGGATTAGATGGTAAAAAACCAGCAGCACCAGTACCAGCAAGAACGAGTTATGATGGTGGATACACATTTACAAATAATGATTATGATCAAAAAAATGTTAGATTTGGTGCCCAAAGTTCTGGAACTATAAATGTTTATGGATCAAGAAGTTATGGATTTATGACTTCACCTTATGAAGGTAATGATATGGGACATAACTTTGGTATAAGTACGTATGGTGGAGAAACTTCAATTATACAAAATACAGGAACTATAAATGTATTAGGAGATGAGTCAACAGGATTTGCTATAAAAAAATCAATACATCAATTTGGAAATGCAGGAATAATAAATATAGGGACAGATCCAGCATTAGGAGCATTTACACAGGATAATGTAAATGGAAATACTGTATATGATGAAAGTGAAGTAGCTGAATCAGTTGGAGATCCTAATTTAGTGGAAAGAGCCACTGGAATGTATACAAGTCAAAAAACTATTGATTATGTAATAGCTTTCGATGACCCAACAACTACTGCAATACAAGTATTTGATCAAAATAGACGTGGTGGAGGAAATAATAATGCAGTTATAAACATATGGCAAAATGCCACAGAAAGTTCAGGACTTAGAACTGAAGGTGAAGGATTTGTTATAAATATAGGAAATATTAATATATATGGAGATAAAAACTATGGAATAGTTGCTAGAGATAATGGTAGAGTTATAAACCAAGTAAATGCAGGATATAATCCGGGGACATATAATGCCACAACAGGAAAGTGGTCAGTAAAACCAGCAGGATCATCAGGAGAAGCATCAACAATTTCTGTGTATTCTAAAACATCAGCAGCAGGTTATGTGGATAAAGGTGGAGAATTAGAAAATTCATCGATTATCAATGTAGTGGGAGACAACTCAGCAGGTTTTTACGTAAAAAGTGGTACAGCATATACTGGAGATAGAACGAGTCAGCCTATGAACTATGGTTTTGGAAGTATAACTGTGGATGGAAAAGGATCACATGGAGTACTTGTAACAAATGAAGATGGTACAACAGCTAAATTTAGTAATCGTGGATCAATAGAGACAAAACAAGAAGGAACTGTTGCCCTTTATGGTGTAAATGGATCTAAACTAGATCATCAAAATAAGAATGATAGAGAAGGACATTTTTATGATGATGGAACAGGTAAAGCAATGACAGCGGCAGCATGGCTAGCAGCAGGAAATACTTTTGATTCTAATGGTGAGTGTGGAAAAGACAAATGTTACGTAAATCTATATTCAAGAGTTGTAGAGTATACAGATTTAACTGAGAATGCAACAATCAAAGCAGGAGATGGTGGAACTGGTATATGGGTAGAACAAAGTAGAAGTATATTTACACCAACTACACCAGTAACGGCTAGAACAAATGTAATAGTAGCAGCGCCAATAGAAGTAGGGAATAGCACTGCTAATTATACAGCTGTGGGAATATACTCTGATGGTAGTGCAACTGTGGATTTAAGAAAAGGACCTGCTTATGACACAAATCCAACAAAATATTCAGCAGATATGGCCAGTATAAAAGTAGGAGAAAATGGAATAGCACTTTTACATAACTATAGAGATAGAATAGGACAACTAAATGCAAATGCTGTATTTGGAGGTTCATCAGGAATCTTTAACATAAATGCTCTAAAAGCTGATTTAGGAAATAGTTCAACTTTAGCGTATACAAATGCAGGAGGATTAGCAACAAATACATTACAGAATGTGATTTTTACAAATGTAGGAAATGATGTAACATTTGCATATTCAGCAAATAACGGATCAATAAATGTAAATAATACATATTTAACAGACTTTTTAATTAATCCAAATGGAGTAACAGTAGGACAAAATACAGTACCATTTGTAGCAGAAAATGGATTTATTACAAATAATGTAACTGATGCAACAGTAGGCGCCACAGGAATAGCAGGATTAGTAATGAATACAAAAGTAGGACTACAATCATTCTCTAAAAATAACACACCAGTTGGAGCAGTTTATGCAAAGACAAAGACATTAAATAATGGAACAATAACAATGACAGGCAGACCAACAGATGGTGCTGTAGCAATGTATACTAAATATGGAAAAGTAGAAAATAGTGTATCTGGAAAAGTAAATATAGAGGATGATAATTCAATAGGACTTTATGGAATAGATTCATCACAAGTATTAAATACAGGAACAGTAAATGTAAAAGGAAATTCATCATTAGGTCTATACGGCGTGTCTGACGACTTACTTAATCCAACAGTAACAGGAGCAAGTGGAGTATTACTAAGACAAGATGCTACAGGAATAATAAATGTAGAAGGTACAGATAGTGCAGGAATATATGGAACTAAAGTAAGGACAGTAGCTGGAAAAACATATACAGTAGAAAATAATGGAACAATAAACGTAAATAATGGAGACAGCTTAGGAATATACTCAGATAATGTAAATGTAACAACTGTAGGAAATATAAACTTAAATGATATAAGTGTAAATACAGCTGGAAATAG
>JAGOZX010000099.1 GCA_018058425.1 Sebaldella sp. | reverse complement strand
TGGGCTCGGAAATGTGTATTAGAGACAGGATAATAACAGGTGGATTAGGACCTACAATTGATTACATTACAAAGTAAACAATAGCAGATTATTATAATTAAAATTTAGTAATAGTAGATAAATATTACGATATATTAGTAGAACGATATAAACAGATGGGAAGAACAGATATTCCTCATGGAGGAGATAAAGAGGCTTCAATATTAGAAAACTCAAAATTATTAGAAAATAGAGTTGGAATAGCTCCAGGATTTTTATATGAAAAAAATGATAAAATAATAGCTGTTTTACCAGGACCACCAAGTGAAATGACTGTTATGTTTGATGAAGAATTGGTTCCAATATTAAAAAAATATTCTGATGAATTAATTAAATTTAGAACATTGAAAATAATAGGAGTTCCAGAAGGAAATATAGATGAAGATTTAGCAGATTATTTTAAACAGACTAATCCCACAGTAGCTCCATATGCAAAAACAGGAGAGGTACATGTACGAATAGGTGTAAAAGGGATAAATAGTGAAAAAATTGAAGAAAAGTTAGATGAAGTTGAAAATGAGATAAGAAAAATATATCCAGAAAATATTTATACTAGTGAAGAGAAAAATTTTTATGAAGTCTTGGTAGAAATTTTAAAGGAAAAGGAAATGACAGTATCAACAGCTGAATCAGTTACAGGTGGAAAAATTGCAGATTATATCATTGGAGTATCAGGAGCTTCTAAAGTTTATAAAGGTGGATTTATTGTTTATTCAAATGAAGAAAAAGAGAAATTATTAGATATTGATAAAAAAGTAATAGAAAAATATGGGGCTGTGAGTGAGGAAGTGTGTCGTGAAATGTTAACAGGGCTTTCTAAAAAAATAGATACAAATATTTACATTGTATCTACAGGGGTAGCAGGGCCAGAAAAAGATGATATGAATAATGAGGTAGGTACAGTTTATATAGGAATAAGTATAAATGGTAAGGAATACATAAAAAAACATAAGTTTTTTGGAGATAGAGAAATGATTAGGTATAGATCAGTTAGAGCCGCATTGGTGGAAATTTGGAAAAAAGTAAAATAATGGATTTGTGATTATTTGAAAAAAATAAGAGAGAATGCAATTTTTAGAAAGCTGATTTCTAATGAAATTTGGAAAGAAGAAAGTGAAGAAGAAATTAAAATTTTCAAGGGAGTGTAAAAAAAGTAAACATATTTTTCATGTTTACTTTTTTGTTATATATTTTTTGAGACAATTTAATCTTAATAAAACTTATAAAATAAAATTTTAACAACTATGGAAGTTGAAGTAAGCCTACAAGTTTAAGTTTTCCACTTATTAAATCAAATACATAGTATGTAGATCCCTCAGTTAGATCATCATAAGTAGAAACCTGAACAAGAAGGCCATTTCCTTCATATGCAGGTATTAAGCCATAAATAAAATCAAAATGAGTGTACTTTATTTTTAGGAAGAAGTCAATTAGTTTTTAGTGACTCGAAATTTATGTTTATCAAAGCCTTTTGTTTAGCTTGTTTTTGTGAACAATTTTTTTTATATTTTAAAATAATCTTTTTCTTCACAGTAATATCACATTAGAGGACTATATTTAATATATAATGAGTAGGATTTATAAATATTAATAGATAATAGAAATAGAAGGAGAAGAAAATGAAAAAAACAAAAAAAATATTAATTATAGTAGGAACTATAATGTTATTAACAAGCTGTAGTTTATTAGATGATTATCCTGATACTACATATAATAATTCATATGATACTAACTATAACAATAATTATGATTATAATTATGGCAATAATAGACCATCACGCCCAGAACCATCAAGACCACGGCCAGATCGTCTTCGTCCACAGCCATCAAGACCAGAACCACAAAGACCAGAGCCATCGCGCCCACAGCCGTCAAGACCAGAACCATCAAGACCAGAGCCATCAAGACCACAGCCATCAAAGCCAAAGCCAGAAGAAACAGTAAAACCAAAACCAGAACCATCGCGTCCAGAATTACAGCAACCACAAGTACCTAATCGACCCCCTAAATTATAGGAGTAATATAGATAATAAAATAAAAAGTATTAATATAATTGAAGTGTAGAAAAAAATAAATTTTAGATAAAAATACTATATAAAACCCTTAATTTAATAAATGGAAGTTTATGTAAATAGCTTAGAATACAAGTATAGAACCACATGGTTTTAAAAAAAGATACATAATGGCATGGAGATAGAAATATAATTTGTTCGATATATTCTTGACAAAAAAAGTAAAAAAATATAGAATGATGGTAGATAAAAATAATTATTGGGGTCTCTAGCAAATTTACTTGGATTAAAGGAGGCTAAAATGTTTTTACTAATATTTTTGTTTCTATTTCTAATCTTTTCCTTAATAATTAGAATAAGAAAGTAAGTTTATTTAATATAATCAAGAAAATTAAGTATAATTTAGTTTTGAATATAATAAAAAATCATTTTATCATTGTCATTACATGAGAAGATAAAATGTTTTTTTTAATTATGTATTTATAAATAATAAAAACAGAAAGGTTTGGTGTGATATGAAAAAAATATTATTGTTAACATTGGTTATTATGGGAAGTACAATACTTTTAGCTAAAAACCCTATTGATAAGAATTCTTGTACTTTAAATGGAGTAAAACTATACGGAAAAGTAAAAGTGGTAAAAAGTTTTCCTGATTTTAAAGTAAAGAGAGTAAGTTCATTTGAAAATTTAAAAGTAGAAACTGTAAAAAGCTTTCCAAGTAATTGTGGAAAATGGCAGTTTGTAGATTCCTTTCCAGACTTTACTATAGAGTATGTAGATTCTTTCCCAGATTTTACTATTAAAGATGTAACAAGTTTTCCTGGAGTAGGAAGTTAGAGAGAGAATTTTTTTATCTATATATGAAATGAAACAGATAGTTAAGAAAAATCAATTTTAAAAAGTTATCTAAAAATGCTATAATACATTTAATAATGAGTTTTAAAAATATCTAGGAGGTTCTAAATGTCTTATATTAGTGAATTAGATTTAGAAGTTTATAATGCAATAAAAGATGAAGAAAAAAGACAGGAGGAAGGGATAGAGTTAATCGCTTCTGAAAACTTTGTATCAAAGGCTGTAATGGAAGCTACTGGGTCTGTTATGACAAATAAGTATGCTGAGGGTTACCCACATAAAAGATACTATGGAGGCTGTGTAAATGTCGATGTAGTGGAAGATTTAGCAATAAATAGATTAAAAAAATTATTTAATGTAAAACATGTTAATGTACAAGCGCATTCTGGATCTCAAGCAAATATGGGAGTTTATGTAGCATTATTAAACCCAGGTGATACTATATTAGGAATGGGATTAGATGCTGGAGGGCATTTGACACACGGATATAAAGTTAACTTTTCAGGAAAGAACTATAAATCTGTTAATTATGGATTGGATTTAAAAACTGAGTTAATTGACTATGATCAAGTTAGAAGCTTAGCACATGAGCATAAGCCAAAAATGATTATTGTGGGTGCAAGTGCTTATTCTAGAATAATAGACTTTAAAAAATTTAGAGAAATAGCAGATGAAGTAGGAGCGTATTTAATGGCGGATATTGCTCATATAGCTGGATTAGTGGCAGCAGGATTACATCCAAGCCCAATTGAAGATGCTCATATAGTAACGTCAACTACTCATAAGACTCTAAGAGGGCCACGTGGTGGAATAATCATGACAAATGATGATGAAATAGCTTCAAAGATAGATAAAAATATATTTCCTGGAATTCAAGGTGGACCATTAATGCATGTAATCGCTGCAAAGGCAATAGCTTTTAAGGAAGCATTAGACCCATCATTTAATGTATACCAAGGACAGGTTATAAAAAATGCTAAAAAACTAGCTAAAACTTTAGAAGACGGTGGACTAAGAATAGTAAGTGGCGGAACAGATAATCACTTAATGTTAGTAGATTTACAAAGTAAAAAAGTTACTGGGAAATTAGCAGAAGAGAAATTGGAAAAGGCAGGAATTACTTGTAATAAAAATGCTATTCCAAATGATCCAGAAAAACCTTTTGTTACAAGTGGTATTAGATTAGGGACACCAGCTGTGACAACTAGGGGAATGAAAGAAGTAGAAATGGAAATAATTGGAAATTTAATATTAAAAGTATTACAAAATGTTAATGATGATGATATGATAGAAGAAGTGAGAAAAGAAATAATAGAGTTAACAAAGAAATTTCCACTGTATATTGGAAAATAAGGAGTAAAGATTTTGAGAGAAAATGATAGAAAGAACAATGAATTAAGAGAAATAAAAATTACTAAAAATTATATAATTCATCCAGAAGGTTCTGTTTTAATAGAATTTGGGAAGACAAAGGTAATTTGTAATGCAACAATAGAGGAAAAAGTACCACCATTTTTAAAAGGAAGTGGAACTGGCTGGGTAAATGCTGAGTATAGTATGATACCTAGATCAACAAATGTTAGAATGCAAAGAGAAGTAAATAAAGGAAAGCCGGCTGGAAGAACTATGGAAATCCAAAGACTTATTGGGAGATCACTAAGATCAGCAGTAAACCTTAAAAAGCTTGGAGAAAGAACAATTATTGTTGATTGTGATGTTATACAAGCTGATGGTGGAACTAGAACAGCTTCTATAACTGGTGGTTTTATAGCGATGGAATTAGCATTAAAAAAATTACTTGATAAAAAGTTATTAAAAGTAAATCCTATACTATCTAGGATAGCAGCTCTAAGTGTAGGAAAAGTTAATAATGAGATTTTACTAGACTTAGATTATTCAGAAGATTCTGTAGCAGAAGTAGATATGAATATAGTAATGAACGATAAATATGAGTTTATAGAAATACAAGGTACAGGTGAAGAGGCCACATTCTCTTATGATGAATTAATAAAGTTTATAGATGTAGCAAAAGTAGGATTTGAAAAATTATTTGAAATATAAAAATATATCCCATTCTTAATGTAATGTTTTGAAAGGGATTTTTTTATTCTTTGAGTTTAAAAAAATATTGTACTTGAGAATAAAATATAAGTTTATTGAGAGAAAAATTTGATAAATAAAGTTCTAATTATATGTTATAATTGAAATAAAAAAGTTTAGAAGAATTAACCTAAAGGAGCCATACAATGAAAAAAATGTTACTGGAAATAACTCATGATGAAATAGGAGAGTTTTTAAGCAGACCAAATAGATACCTAGCTGAAGTAAAAATAAACGATAAGGTAGAATTAGTACATGTACATGATCCTGGCAGACTAAAGGAACTCTTGTTACCAAATACAAAGGTATATTTGAAAAAAGCTTCAAACCCTAATAGGAAAACCAGCTGGGATCTAATAGCAGTAGATAACGGTGGAGAAAAAGTACTTTTGAATTCTGCTTATCATAGATATATAGCACAGGCATATCTTGATGACTTTACTATTTCAAAGTTTGGGAAATATAATTATTTGAAACCAGAAATGAAATATAAAGATAGTAGACTAGACTTTTATTTAGAAAATGACAAAGAAAAAATATGGATAGAGGTAAAAGGTTGTACTTTAACCGTTGATGATGTGGCTTTATTTCCAGATGCTCCCACGAAAAGAGGTTTGAAGCATCTAACAGAGTTAGAAGAGTTGAAAAAAGAAAATAGAGCAGCTATTATAATTTTAGTATTTAGAAAGTCAGAGTACTTTTCTCCTAATTTTGAAACAGATGTAGATTTTAGTGAAAAATTAATAGAGGTTAGTAAAAATGGTGTAGAAGTTTATCCTATACAATTAGAGTTTAAAGATGATAAGATATACTATATAAAAAATTTAGAATTACATTCTTTTAAAGAAGTCAATAAATAAAACGGGAGGAATAAGAAATGACATCCATAATACCAATATTACTTTTACTTATTTTGGCAGTGAATTTTATGTATATCAGCAGAATATTGAAAAAAAGAAGAAATGATATAGAAGATATTGATACACATGGTGATATACATGGTGGTGAGATATTAAAAATAGAATTTCGCTATTGTGATAGAAAAAGAGAATATTGTAATATACATGCTCTAGTGAAATGTGAAGATAATATTGAAAGAGAGATCAGAGTAAACGGACTAAGAACCTCTGAAATTCCAAATGTTAGAGATAAAATTATTTTTAAGATACATGCTGACTCTAATAAAAAAATTAAAAATTCTGGTGCTATGTCAGATTTTTTTGAATCATTTGTGGATAAAAAGCCACATAGTAAAAATATAAAAACAGCATTGTTTGTAGAACAGTTTTATGGAGATGATACTATTGAAGAATAAATAACTCTAAATACTGTAATGTTTAGATTATAAAATAATAATCATTTTATTCTACAATTTATTAAAATGTGGTATAATGAGTAAAAAAATGGAAGGGTGATAAGAATGAAAGAGAAGATATTAATAATAGAAGATGATCCAAAAATATCAAGATTAATAGAAATCGAATTAAAGTTTGAAGGCTTTGAAGTTAGTTTTGCTTATGACGGAAAAGAAGGACTAAATAGTGCGAAATATAATTCTTATGACTTAATAGTATTAGACTTAATGCTACCTAAGATGAATGGGATAGAAGTTTGTAAAAGAATAAGAGAGTTTTCAGAAGTACCTATTATAATGCTTACTGCAAAAGATGAAATAAGTGATAAAGTAGTAGGATTAGACTATGGAGCAGATGACTACATGACAAAACCTTTTTCAAATGAAGAACTTATTGCACGTATAAAAGCTCTAATAAGACGTACTAAAAAAAGAAATAATCAAGAGGAATTTATTTTTGAAGATTTAAGAATAAATTATTCTACTTATGAAGTATTTAGAGAAGAACAAAGCATAAGTTTATCTAAAAGAGAGTTTGAATTATTAGATTACTTAGTTTTAAATAAAGGAATAGTTTTATCACGTGATAAAATTTTAGAAAATGTATGGGGATTTGAATATATTGGTAATGATAATATACTAGATTTATATGTGAAATATCTGAGAGATAAGATAGATAAACCTTATGAGAGAAAGTTTATTCAAACTGTAAGAGGATTAGGTTTCATATTTAAATAGTGCTATATTTATTTGTGTTAATAGGACACTAAATAATTTCAGTAAGTGAGGTACAAATGTTTAAAATAAAACTAGAAGATAGAATTACTGTTAGTTTTGCAGGATTATTTTTAATATTAATTTTACTCTCTAATTTACTAACAATATATTTTTTAAAAAAGCAGAGTTTAAATTTAGTTGATAGACAGTTAAATCAAAAAGAGAAAGAAATTCATGTATTTTTAGATAGGATAACTTCTTATTCAGAAAGGTATGACAAACTTTCTCTAAATTTTAATATGCAGATAGAAGGGAAAAAGTTAGTATATCCAAAGCCCTTTGATCCTGGAAATGAAAACTTTTTATATATAGTCAGAATAAATGATGAAGTTGCTATAAATAGTTTTTATAATATAGAATTTGCAAATCCAAACTTAAACGCTGAATCAATTCTTAAAACAATAGAAACACATTTTAATGTTGGTAATTCAGGTAAAATCAATGTTGTTAGTTTGGGGAAAAATGAAGTATATAGATATAAAAATGTTACTCAAAATATAAAAGGAATTAAATTTGATATATATATATTAAAAAATATAGGACAGGAAAATAAGATTTTTGACCGTTTAAGAGTTTTAATATTATTTTTCACTGTTTTAGGAATATTAATTACTGTATTTATAAGTATAAAAATAAGTAAAGTAATACTAAAACCTATTAATAATGTTATGCAGACAGCAAAGTTAATTTCTACAGATGATTTAGGAAAAAGAATAGAGGTAATAAAATCTGGTGATGAGTTAGAGGAACTTACAAAAATCTTAAATCAGATGTTAGATGGAATACAGACTTCTTTTGAGAGTCAGTCTAAGTTTGTTTCTGATGCTTCTCATGAATTAAGAACACCTCTGGCTATAATAAGAGGTTACGCTGAAATCATAAAGAAAAGAAGATTATCAAACGAAGAAGTATTTAATGAATCAATAGATTCTATAATTAATGAAACTGAAAATATGAAAAACTTAGTTCAAAAATTATTATTCTTAGCTAAAGGTGAAGAAGAAAAATTAGATATGAGTCTTTCAGAAACAAGTATGAAAAATTTTATAAAAGAAATTGCATTTGATTGTAAATTATTATCTGATAATCATGATATAAGCTTAGGGAAAAATGACGACTATAAGCTAAGTATTGATAAAGCCCTTATAAAACAGGCTATTAGAGCATTAGTAGAAAATTCTATAAAGTACTCTCCTAATGGTACTGAAATAGTTATAGATTCTTACATAGAAAATAATGAAGCTAATATTTCGGTTACAGATAAAGGAATAGGAATTCCAAAATCGGAGCATAATAAGATATTTGAGAGATTTTATCGTGTTGATGAATCTCGTTCAAAAGACACTGGTGGAACAGGTTTAGGCTTAGCAATAGTAAAAAAAATATCAAATACACATAATGCTAAAATAGTAGTAGAAAGTGAAATAAATGAAGGAACAAAAATAATATTAAAATTCGCAAATTATAGTAAGGGGTAGATTATATGGATTCTTTGGTAATCATTAGTTGGATAGAACATTTATATATATTATTAGTGTTAATAGTAGTAATAACAGTGCTTACATCTGGGAAAAAAGCAGGTTCAGTAATGGCATGGATTTTCGCTATTATGTTTCTTCCAATAGTAGGAATAATCTTATATATTGCTTTAGGTGTGAATTGGAGAAAAAGACGTTTGTTAAGAAGTAAGTTTGAGAATAGTCCAAATAAGGTATTATCGAAGATGTCCAGTGATATGTCAAAAAGAGAAATATCAAAATATGACACAAAAGACACGTTTAATACTTCACCTTTGAAGTTAGATAATGTAGACGATCTAACAAAAGAAATAGATGAGTATGGTGGGCGAGAAATATCAAAACTGTTATACACAACTGGAGGAACTTATCTCACTAAAAATAGTTCATATGATTTTTATTTTGATGGTGGAGAAGCGTTTGACAGTATTATATCAGACCTTGAAAATGCTAAGGAAAGCATATATATGGAGTATTTCATATGGAAGTCAGATGTGCTGGGCGAAAAAATAAAAGATATTTTATTAAGAAAAGCTAAAGAGGGTCTAGATATCAAACTAATTTTTGATGGTTTAGGCTCATTTGGTAGAATTTCATTAAAATATAGAAAGAGTTTAGAAGCTGCTGGAATTGAATTTAGATACTTCTTAGATGTGAAATATAAACTTTTGAAACTAAATTATAGAAATCATAGAAAAATGGTAATAGTTGATAGTAAGATACTGCATACTGGTGGGATGAATCTGGGGCAGGAATATATAGATGGTGGAAAAGCTTTTGACTCTTGGAGAGATACTAACTCTCGAATAGAAGGAGAGCTTGTATTGCATTATTTAGCGGTATTTATATCAGACTGGATGAGTAGTAATGGGAAATTTAATTTTATACTGCCAAAAGAAATTCCAGTTTCAGATGGTGATTATCTTATGCAAGTTTCAGCAAGTGGCCCTGATACAATATGGTCTTCACTCCAAATGCTGTATACTAAGTTAATTACAGAGGCAACAGAAGAAATATTAATTGAAAGTCCGTATTTTGTTCCAGATGATGGTATATTAGAACAGCTTCAAATAGCTGCATTAGCAGGAATTTCGGTTAAAATAATTATTGCAGGAAAGCCTGATAAAAAAATTCCATTTTGGGTGGCTGAGACATATTTTGAAGATTTATTAAATTCAGGAATAGAAGTCTATAGATATCAAAAAGGTTTCTTACATTGTAAAAATATAATAGTTGATGAAAAAATATCTACAATGGGAACATGTAATTTTGATTTTAGAAGTTTTGAATTAAATTATGAAATAAATACAGTATATTATAATCAAGAGATGTCAAAAAAGTTAAAAGAGCAATTTTTTGAAGATTTAAAATATTGTACAAAAATTACAAGTGAAGAATTAGATAAAAAGAATTTGTTTTTTAGATTAAGAGATTCAATATTCAGAGTATTGTCACCTATTTTATAGGGAATTATAATTATTATATAATTCCAATGTTGGCTTCTTCTTAACCTTTTATTTATTTATAAGGGCTAAGAGGAAGCTGTTTTATTATAGTTTAAGTAAAATATAAAGGAGAAAGTTTATGGATGGAATAATATTATTAAATAAAGAGAAAGATATAAGTTCATTTAAGGCAATAAATAAATTAAAACATAAAATAGGCTTAAAAAAAGTAGGGCATGCTGGAACTTTAGATCCATTAGCAGAAGGATTGATGATAGTATTAGCTAACGATGCAACAAAATTATCGGACCTTCTTTTAAAGCAGGATAAAGAATATATGGTGGAGTGTGAATTAGGCTATGAGACTGATACATATGACTTAGAAGGCGTGAGAACTAAAGAGTTTGATGGTGAGGTTAATCTATCTAAGGAAGAAATAATAAATGGGATTAATGAATTTCAAGGAGAGTATGATCAAGTACCGCCAATGTATTCAGCAATCAAAATAAATGGTAAGAAATTATATGATTTAGCTAGAAAAGGTATAGAAGTCGAAAGAAAGAGTAAAATTGTTAACATTAATTATATAAAAGATATAAATTTAGATGAGAATAAAGTTAGTTTTACAATTTCTGTCAGTAGTGGTACATACATTAGGTCAATTATACGTGATTTCGGAAGAAAATTAGGTACTTATGCCACTATGACTGAGCTTACAAGAACAAAAATAGGGAAGTTCAATATTGAAGATTCTAGAAAAATGGATGACATAGAAGACCAATCTTCTGGAATAGGTGTACAAGATATATTTGACTTTGAGAGAATTGATTTAGGTGAAAATGAATATTTTAAATTGAAGAATGGAGTTAAAATAGCTAAAGTAGGAAGAGATTCTTATTATAGTATTTATTTTAATGGTGAGTATAAAGGAATTGGGATTATAGAAGGAAATATATTAAGAAGGTTTAGATATTTTTTAGTGGATTAGTGGTTTTGGGTGGTATAAGTTATAGATTGTCACGTCACTTTGTTCCTCACAATGACAGATTTATGGGCTTTGTCTTTAATTTATTTGATTTGTGAATTTGTGGGTTAATTTAAATTATAACTAGGAAGTTAACTTTTGGTTGAAAATGACAATCCAAATAATAATAATCTAAAGAATAGTAGCAAATTAAAAACAATAATAAAAAATATTCCAACCAGCTTTCCTAAAAAAATAAAGCAACTTAATAAAAATACTAAAAATAGAAATTATTAT